>CAYSYL010000001.1:0-5058 GCA_964435355.1 uncultured Candidatus Peribacteria bacterium
TTTAATTTTCGCCATCATCCTGATTTAACAAGGAAGATTCCTCTTAGCAGACTTCTAGGACTCTCTTTCAATTTCGCGGACCATCATATCCACCATCAGTTCATCGTAATGTTTAATAGAGACCCATAAAAAATCAAAAAGTTTTTTTTTAGATGCCACCAGTTCTTTGCTTTCAATCAAAATCCCCAACTTTTCATAAAGGGAAATAATAACCATTTTATTATCATAAAGGCCAATATAAAAATGGAAGTCAAACTCCCGGGGAATTAAACGGCTTTGGCGAAACATGTGAACATCTTTCAATTTATGAAAGTAGCTTTCTCTATGAACAGGGTGAATGGCTTTCAAATAAATTTTTTTTCGAACCATCCGATCATAGTAATCTTTAAAATATTCCGGCATCAAATCAAAGAATTCATGCAAGGAAGAATAAGAACGAATAATTCCTCTGGAGTTCAAACTATCCTCCATCATATTACGAATCGCCGGGAGTCCTTCACAAAGTAAAACCTTAGGCTTCACATAGTCGCTGGAAGTCAACGCCTTAAACTCAATCAAGGACTGATCCAGCATCTCAATTTTTCCTAAAAGTTCTGTATTTTTATGCCGAAGATGAGATAGAATAGCTTGGAAAGGAACAGCAGCATAATAAATAGTCCCATCTTTAAAAACTTCATGAACAAAACCTTTTCGGGTTAAGCTGGAAAGTAACTGATAACAATGTGAACGGTTTACGGAAGCTTTTTTAGCAACAAGGCTTACGGGACTTCCTCCGGCTTCACCCAAAGTAAGTAAGACGAAATAAGTTGTTGCCTCTTTCAAAGTTAAACCAAACTCTTGTAAGACAGTAAGGAAAGTATCAAATGCAATAAAGGGCATGCATCAAATAAAAAAATCCTCCGGAGAGAAGTTAAAATTAATAGTAGATATTACAACCCGAAATGATGAATGTCAAAAATTTTCAGATAAAAAAACTGCTTTGGCTCATTGGTTTTATATGGATGGCAGGGAACCTTCAACAGACAGTCTTAGCCCAAAATTATACGGGAAACGGCACTAAATACTCTCTCAACTCATTTGATGCAATAACATTAAAAGAAGATATTCCTTCCACTTTTTATAAAAATGAAGTCTATTTTTTTGAAGGAGATATTACTCAAAAAAGTAAGAGTGCCTTTGTTTTTCTTGCTCCCATGGGAACACGAGATGAAAAAAAATATCTTAAATATGGGGGAGAGGTATTAAATCGACATTTTAAAATACCGGTACACTTTGAAACGCCAGGCCATTATAGACTTGGGATAATCCCGAATTCTACCGGCGAAAGCAAAGTAGTAGAAATAACAGTAAAAGATGAGCTGCCACTTTCTTCAAAGGCCATTTCTCCGAAAAAAGCAGCATCTCCCAGTATTTACTATAAAAACTTTGTCACCACCGTGAAGTGGGGAAAAAAAGAAAAGAGCTTGGTAAAGTTAAGTTTTAAACAAAACACATCGGAAAAAATATTTTTTTTCAGACAAAACGAAAACAACTTTGTTGTACCCTACAAAGCGTTTGAAAATTTTAAATCAGGTCCCGTTGTAATGAGTCTAGAAGTGGCCGATCGTGACGAAGAAATGAAGACACTTTCTCCCTGGTCAGAAAAAAGCATAATGAATTTCATGGCCGCGCAGCATTGGCTCACAATCCACAATACCGAATCAATAAATATAAAAATACCGGAGGAAACCTATAAAAATATATCACGGCTAAGTTTTTCTGGAATCACAAAAACCATCATTTCAAATGAGGCTCTCATTATAAATCCTGACGGAAACATAGAGTCGGTGAAACTAAAAACTGATGAGAAAAAAGTTAAAAATAGCATTTTTATATCAAAAAACAGTCCTTTCCACTTTGAATATTTCCCAAAAAAAGCGGGACCCTATACGGTAGAAATAAACGATGAACAAGGAGAATCCGTCTTAACGGCAGCTTTTTACGTAAAAGAGGGAATTCCTCTGATTCCGAATTTCTTCGATAAAAACAGTTCAGCGGAAAATGAAAAAATAAAAGATAAAAGTTTATTACGAAATCAAATTCTTAAACTTATTAATCAAGAGCGAGCTAAACAAGGTATAAAACCCGTAAGCAACGATGTTCTTCTTCAAAAATTGGCACAGGCTCATTCGGATGATATGGCAAAAAATGAGTTTTTCAGTCATATCAATAAGAAAAACCTCAGTCCTGATGAAAGAAGAAAAGCTTTGAAAGTAATAACACCGGTAGGAGAAAATCTCGCCAACTCTCCAAATCTTTTATTTGCCCATGAGGGATTAATGCAAAGCGCAGCTCATAGAAAAAACCTCCTCGATCCCGCTTGGACAAAAGTTGGAATTGGCATAGCCTTTGATAAAAAGGGAATGATCCTGGTAACAGAGGAATTTTCCAATGATCCACCGACAATGGAGCAAATCAAATCCTTCGAAAGAGAAATCATAAACGCGACGAATAAAAAACGAGAAGATGAAAAAATAAAACTACTCCTTACCGAGGAAACACTCCAAATACTTGCAAAAGATTGGACAGCCCTCATGACACAAAAGAAATTTTTTGATTTTACCTCCCCTGAAGGAATACGTTTCGAAAAAAAAATACGTGATGCTCTCCCGGGAAAATCGGTAAAAGCTGTCATCTTGGAGGCAAACAATAAAGACCAACTCTTAAAAAAGATATTACTGGAAAAAAATACCTATTTAAATAACTGGACAAAAATAGGTTTAAGTGTAGGTGTTAGCCAAGACGGACAATTTCTGGTAACAATACTTTACACGGGAAAATAAGCAATATGTGGATGTCACAGGACAATTGCTAATTTAATCCCACATGACTACAATAGGGAAGCGTTTCATTTTTCAAAAATAAAGTATGAATCTTAAAAAAAGAGCCATTTCTTCACAACAAGGCACTCCCGTTAAACCAGCTGAATTACAAAAAAAAGTAGTGAATTCAAAAAAAATACAACCCACTGCGATAAAAAAAGAGAGAGAACTTATCCATATGGGAAGTATCGGAGCTTCACTCATCATTATCGGATTGCTTATCATAGGAATTATTCAGCTTATCAAAAGCCTCGATTTTTCATCGCTAGTATTTTCCTTTGGAAAACCTCCAGTCACGACGGTTGAAGGAAAAGTTAATATTCTTTTAGTAGGGGTGGGAGGAAAAGGACATGACGGACAAAACCTGACCGATACCCTTATGATTGCCAGTATTGATATGGGAAAAAATACCGTCGCTTTGATTTCAATTCCCCGCGATTTATACGTCAAAACAAGTGAAACAGGAGCTTCAAAGATCAACGCAGTATTTCCTTTGGCATTGAAGTCAACTCCAAACGACGAAAATGCGGCACTGATGACAGTAGCAAAAACCGTTACCTCGATAACCAACATCCCCATCAACTATTATATAAAAATAGATTTTGGTGGATTTGTGACGCTCGTCGATGCCCTTGGGGGGATTCAGGTAGATGTTCCTTATACTCTCTACGACCCGGAATATCCAAAAGATGGCACCTATGGATATGAACCATTTTCTCTTAAAAAGGGACTACAGGATCTCGATGGAACCACGGCACTAAAATATGCGAGAAGCCGCAAAGGGAACAGTGGAAATGATAAAGGGAGAACCGAAAGACAACAACAACTCCTGTATGCTCTTAAGGAAAAAGCATTAAACTTAAACATATTAACCAATCCTGCTAAAATACAAGAACTTTACTCAAGCGTGAGCCAAAGCATTACGACGAATCTCTCCATACCAGAAATCATCGAACTCGCGAAAAGAAGTAAGGATATACCCAAAACGAACGTATCTTCAATCGTCTTCAATGACGACGTCTCAAGTTGTGGAGGATTTTTATATGCCGCGGGGATTCCAGAATTCATATTTTTACCCGTCGGTAAAAATTATAACTACATCCATTTCTTCAATGAAATAACTATTAAAAATATCGAGATTATAAACGAACAAAAACCTGTTTATATTTTTAACGGGACCAAAACAGGAGGCCTCGCCAGTGAAGCACGTTATCTTTTAAAAAGATTTTGCTTCAATGCCGTCGATCAAGCAAACGCTCCTGAACGGGGATTGGAAAAAACAACGATATATTATGAGGTAAAACCAACAGATAAAGAAAAAACGATTCCCCCAATCGTCTTACTCATTCAAAAAATAATTCCTGGAACCATTATGGCCGGCATACCTTCCTATGTTCTGGAAGACCCAAAATACGGCGATGCTTCAATTGTTGTCGAACTTGGAAAAGATTACATTACCAACAAAACGAAAGGTCCTTTCGATTCAGTGCCAGTTTACACTCCTCCAAAACCGCAACCTGCACCTGTTTCAGAATCCACTTTGTAATTTAAGACCATTGCTTACTACTCTTCTCAGCCTTTACGCGAACTCACTTTTCCTTAGCAATGGCACTCCCCCGCTCACTATTCATACCATGCCTTGGAGTGCTATTGCATGGCAGGAATCACAAAAAATACCTCACAAAGAGCCGAAAAATATAGCTCCCATAATTGATGCAAAAGCAGCCATCGCCGTAGATTTGGATAGCGGTTTTATATATTTTGAAAAGAACATTCATGAGTCCTTACCAATCGCTAGTTTAACAAAACTCATGACGGCAACGATCGTTCTGGAAGAAAACAATCCCGCGGACATCGTCAAAGTATCAAAAAATGCAACGGAAACCATTGGATCAAAAGCATGGATCGCTCCAGGTGAAAAAATAAGCGTCGAAAACCTACTATCAGCAGTTCTTATACAATCAGCTAATGACGCAGCGTTGGCCCTGAGTGAATATAATGCGGGAACTATTGAAGAATTCGTATCTAAAATGAATAAGAAGTCAAAAGAGCTAGGCCTCCTTTCAACTCATTTTAAGAACCCGACAGGACTTGATGAAACATTGGAAACCAGCGAAAACGAATCACTCGAAGACAAGAAAAAACAGGAACTTCAAAACGTAAACTATTCAACCGCCTATGATCTGGCGCTTTTAAG
>CAYSYL010000001.1:5068-22716 GCA_964435355.1 uncultured Candidatus Peribacteria bacterium
TCCGTCGAACAGTAGTAAAGCATGAACTGTCGGTCAGTTCTACTAATGAACAGTTTGAACATAAGTTAAAAAATACCAACGAACTTCTCAATAGCTATCTGAAAGTTATTGGACTAAAAACAGGAACAACCGATGAAGCGGGAGAATGCCTGATTGCCATCATTGAGACAGAGGAAAATCATAAATTACTCGTCATTGTCCTCAATAGTCCCAATCGATATAAAGAAACAAAAATTATTGCCGATTGGACCATGAGATCTTATAAAATTCCTAAAACATCCCCATGATTCCCACTATTCGGCATCTCTTCCTCATTTTCGGATCACAAATAAGCGCATTTGCGCTGACAATAATACTCGCTCCTTCTTTTATAAAACTTTTACGGAAACTAAAATGTAGTAAACAAATAAGAGAAGTGGCTTCCACAGGAGAACAAGCGAAAATATACATGTCCTTGCATGGAAAAAAAAGCGGAGTCCCAACCATGGGAGGAATTCTTATTTGGGGAGGAACTCTCATTATAGTACTTTTATCCGGACTATCTTCATTCCTCGGCATTACGGAAAATTCTCTCATAAGCCGAAGTGAGACATGGCTGCCGCTTTTTACCCTTGTAACAACAGCTCTTTTAGGAGGGATCGATGATATTCTCAATATCAAAGGACTGGGAAAAAGCAAAGGAATGAACATTAAACCAAAAGAGTTTTGGCTTATTGCTTTTGCGACAATGGGGGCCTTGTGGTTCCACTATCGTCTGAATTACAATCAAATTCATATTCCGATTCTCGGGAATCTCTCAATCGGCATGTGGTATATACCCCTTTTCATTATTGTGATATTGGCAACCAGCAATGCCGTGAATTTTACCGATGGCCTTGATGGACTCGCTGGTGGACTACTTATTATCGCTTTCGGAGCATTTTCAATTCTGGCTTTTGCCAAAGGACTCTTCATACTTGCGGCTTTCTGCGCTGTCATAGTGGGCGCTCTCATAGGATTTGTATGGTTCAATGTGTTTCCAGCCCACTTTATTATGGGAGATACCGGAGCGCTATCACTTGGCGCCACGCTAGGAGTTATTGCGATGATGACGGATTCTGTCGCCGTACTTCCTCTTATCGGTTTTATATTCGTCATCGAAACGGCAAGCGTCATTTTACAATTGACGTGGAAAAAATTGTTCAAGAAAAAGCTGTTCCTCATTGCTCCCCTTCACCACCATTTCGAGAAAAAAGGATGGTCCGAACCCAATATCGTCATGCGTTTTTGGATCATTGGAGCTTTTGCCGCGAGCCTTGGACTTATATTAGGTCTACTAGCCGCCGGATATTTTTAGGAGATCAGATCCTGCGTCATATTTTATAAGTTCGGATCAGGCGTTCCTTCTCCCTCCGACAAGATCGTCACCATACCTACCTTATCTGGTAGTTCGATAGGGTTAGGCGTCGTATCGAAAGAAAGTTGATACTGTTTCATTAAAAGTTGCCTCAAGGCATAAGTAAGTGCCGCTTCTTCACTATTAATTTCCACTGGATAACTTTCTAAGAGGTTTTTCAGGTCATTAACAATCTCTGGAGGAAGAAGTACTGATGATTCATTCAAACTCACACTTAACTGACGAAGACTTACAGCCCTCAATCGTTTAACTTCGAAAAGCAGAGAATCGGTTTTTTCATTCGGTTGCTGGCTAAGAGTGCTTTCAAGAGCAGTCAAAACAGTAATATGGGCAATTTGCTGACGAACAAGCACCGCAAAAATAGCCTGAAGTTCAGACTGATTTGCATCTTTTGTGGCTATCGTCACATGTTCCAGTTCATGTTGATATGACCGAAGCATGGTCAGAGCAAGAGAGACATTCCCACGCTTGAGGAGTTCTTGGATTTCCAGAATTCTACCTTCTAAAAAAGCTAAACGGAACTTAACTTTTGTCGTATAGTCTTTCTGAAGTGCAATATGGAACTGTTCAACCGCTTGCTTAGCGACATATAACTTATCTCCGGGAACAAACAACGACAAATCTTTCAATTCAGATGTTGACCTCTCTTCCATAAAAGCACGAAAAAGGCTGGTATCAACCTCTTTCTTTTTCTTTTCGAAGGATGAGAGTTTCATCAAAATATTTTCCGTATCTTTCGTAAACCGATTGATCGAAGCAACTCCTGAGGAATGCAGTCCGCGAATAATTGAGGTTTCCCCCTCTTTCAATTCAGAATATGCCTCTTTAAACTCTTTCTGAAGAGCCGCAAGCTCATCATCCCCTACTACCATTGAAGCAAATGAGGACGAAACCTCCATCCCTTTATTTTCAGGAAGACTAAACTGCAACTCCTTACTTTCCAATAACTGTCGACTATAAAGGGTATCCCGATCCTTATTAAAGACAATCCATTCATTCGAATCATGAGAGACCTCTGAAGTTTGTGATAGAGAAGTAAGAGTAATGATATTGTCCACACCAGTTTCCGCCATATAACCGGCAACCACCGTTTTTTCCTGCTCTTTTCCCGACTGATTATAAGAAGAAACACTAACAGAATTATCAAAAACAGCCACTTCGGTCGTGCCTTCCGGATCTTTTACTTTTACATCAAAAGTGGCCTTGGCATTAGCATTAGCAGCAGCTTGGCCTTTTTTCGTTTGAACCAAAAAATGAGATTTTTCATCTCTAAGACTAATAATACTGCTCCATAAACGCCCTTTTTTCATAAAAAGCTCTATATTGCGGGACAAAGGATTAAAAGGATCTTTTTGTAAGCGTTGGATTTGAATAGAGGTATTTTCATCAAGACGACTGACACTATCATCAAAAAAATGAATAGTGGCGAAGCTCTCTTCATCAGTAACAATAACATCACCCTCTCGCAGATCGAAAAAATTTTTACCTGGAAAAGCTTCGGAACCTCGTAATATACGAACTTTACCACGCACCTCACTCACATAGGTCGTCTGGGCATAAGTAATATGTGGTTGAAACGGCATAGTTAAAACAGAAACGAGAGCAAACGTCAAAAGCAAAAAACTGCTCAAAGCTCCTTTAATAAAACGGCTTCTAAAAATGGTGGAGGGATGGATAGATTGAAACAAAGGAGGGAGGTGTAAAGCTTCAAGGATCTGTTCACGCAAGAAAAACTTAGTATAATCCGGTAAAACAGGTTTCAGAAGCGAGCGTAAAGACCCGGCAAGATTTTTAAATCCGAGGGGCAAATACTCTTGACCCGAACGAAGAGAATTCATAAGATTCTTTTTCACCTGACGTTGCTGAGAAACACTCAATAAAGGCTTTGGCAAAGCGTTCAAAGCTTCTTCGAGCTTTTCGCATTGTTCAATTATCCTTTTTTTACGAGAGAACCAAAACATATGTTGTAGGAAGATACTCAATTTTTATAACGAAAAATCATTTTTTTTGTTACTCCATGAGAAGTCCGGCAGTTTAATCATCTAAAAATCAATACTGAATCCCCATCTCTTCTAAAACTTTCCTAAGAGCTTTTAAAGCCCGAAACTTTAAAATACGAAGACTCCCTTCACTACATCCTAGTATTTTGGAAATTTCCTCATTACTTAAATCATTAATATATTTTAAAAGAATAACTTGTTGATATTTTTTCCGTAATTTAAGAAGAGCCTTACGGAGAAGTTCCTGATCGAGCTGCTGCTGGGCAGAAAAAACCGGATTATTATGTTGGCGATCATCGACAAGATCGGCTGAGAGTTCCAAAAACTCTTTTCTCAGTCGATAATGATCCACGACAACATTATGGGCAATACGGAAAAGCCATGAAGAAAAATTCCCTTTTATAGATTTATATGTTTTAAGATGCTCCCATGCCTTAAGGAAAATATTTTCCGTTAAGTCAAGCACCTCTTCCTGTCCTACCTTATAAAAAACATACCGATAAATCTGATCGATAAAAATATCGTACAGTTGACCAAACGCATCAGTATCACCTTCTTGCGCTTTAATAACCAGCTCCTCCACAACTTGTCGGTCATTTTTTTTAGGATCCATAACAAAAATATCGTCAGTTAATGAAACACAAATTTTACACAAGCATTACAAGAAGAAATTTGATAGGCAAGAATAATTCACTTTTTGTCGAGGAAAAAATCCCTGACGCGTTCAATTTCTTTCGAAGATCCAAGAAAAATAGGCGTCCGCTGGTCCAGTTTATTAATCTCGATATCTAAAATAGGTTCATCATTAGAGAGGGCAACGCCCCCCGCCTGCTCCATTAAAAATGCCATAGGAGCACATTCATACAAGAGGCGTAGTTTTCCTTGAGGCTGTTCTTTATATCCCGGATATGTGAAAATTCCACCTCTCTTTTTTAAAATTTGATTCACGTCAGGCACCATACCTCCAGAATAGCGCAAAGTATATCCATGCATAATCCAATATTCCAATAATTTCATATACCAGGATTCACCTGAACAGGCTCGTAAATTACCAGGAGCAAACATGGTAGCCTCCGGATTTACCCGTAAATCGGAAGTGGTCAAAATAAACTCCTCCAAAGAGGAGTCAAAAGTGAACTCATCGACTCCTTGACCAACCGTTACCATACACGTCAAACGAGGGCCATAGACAAAAATAAGTGCCGCCACTTGATCCCGACCAGTTCGCCCAATAAAGTGATTCCCTTTATAAACACTCACAATACTCCCCACCGACAAATTGACGTCCGCCAAAGAAGAACCATCCAAAGGATCAAAAGCGACACTATACCCTTCATGGAAGACCTCAGAAGAAAGTGAATTTTCAAGTTCCTCAGAAGCTAATAAATTGACGGCTGGATTTTTCAATAAAGTGGAAACAAATTGATCATTCGCAAAAACATCCATTTTAAGCTGTTTTTCTCCATAAACATTTTCCGTACCGCTATAGCCCTTCACCTCTTTTTTCATGGCTTCGGAGATCTTTACACAAATGCCGCAAATGTCCTGTAAAACCAACCCTAATGATGCATCCAACTTTTTTTGCTTCAAATACTCAGTAAAGTTCATATAATAACAACATAAATGGAGATAAAAGAGGGTAACTCGTTCCACTATGAACAATCGTATTACGGAAAAATATTTCGAGCAACCTCGATTTAACAATAAGCTAAAAGTGGACAGTCCTTAATATTTATTATGCTCACTGAAAAAACCCTTCAAAGATACGTAAAAAGCATTCAATCATTTGAAAAGAAAAAGCAGGCAAAAGAAGCACTAGAAAAAATCGATTTTACAATTATCAAAGGAATAAGGGTTACCACCAAAAATAACGCCATGAAGGCTTTTCAAGGAGCCAATGCCACTGATTTATTTGATGAATTTTGGCGAAATATCGTGCAGTATATAGATGAAACGGAGCTAGAGGTGCTCATTACCTTAGCAAATAATACAGACAACAACTCTGCCCAATAGAGCCTAGGAATTATACGATCGATATTGCTTCTACAAGCTTTTTTAATAAAGATCCGACCTGCCATTGCTATAAAAAGCTTCTTTCATCATCATTTTTATATGATCAGTCATTTCATGGATGGCTCCTTCTAAAATACTTGATGGTAAAGCGTCTACTTTTGACTCAACAAATTTTAACACTTTTCGAAGCGGTCGGTTTTTTTCTTTTCCAATTGCTTCCATTTCAGCAATGAGGGGGGCAGGGAAATGTTTAAATAAAATATCCGAAACCGACGTAGCATAATTAAATTTAGCCGCTCCTGCTGCCACTGCTTTATTAAAAGCAACCGGCGGCAATCCACTTCCTCCATGTAAAACAACAGCCACATTATAAGGAGCAACCGCCTCTGAAATTTCACGTATTCGTTCATAACCGATTTTTGGTTCCACCACATAATTACCATGACCATTTCCTACAAATACAGCCAGCGCAGCCGGCATAGTTGCCTTGACCAGGGTAACGGCATCGGCTACTTTTGTATAATAATTTTCAACGTTTTCCATATCTTTCAAAGATTCGGCAAATCCGATCTCCCCTTCTTCTACTTCAACCGAGACACCGAGTGGATGCATTTTTTCTATGACACTCACACATCCTCTGATGTTTTCTTCCATCGAAAGCCGTGAAAGATCCACTTCACAGGAAGAAAAACCAGCCTTTGCCGAACGTTCAATCAAACGTAAATCTTTTTGAACATGATCCTGATGAACCACCACCGGCACAGTATAACCATATTTTTTAATCATCGCTTCTATACCGTCATGAATCAGATCACTCATTCGTTCCGGAGGCATATTGCAGTACTCCACTTCACTTTCGGCACATTCCATAATAACTGGTGATTTTGACTGCCATGCGGCCTCCAAAGTTGCCGTAATAATATAAGGAGAACGTTGATTAATAGCCACAACACCAAATTTATTTTTACGTGCTACTGCCAAAACCGTTTGCAAGTTGGAAAGAGTATACCCATTGCTTAAAACACGAACATATGGATTATTATTTTTGGAAAAAGGAGCAAGGGATGGGATATCTGCCATAAACGGAAAGATTAAAAATTAAATCGTTCCTAGAGTAACGAAAACGCAAAAGACGGGCAAGTACGTTTTGCCACCTATCACAACAAACTTCTTTTCATTTTCCAACGCCGTAGGGGCTACTGTTAGAGACTTTCTGAGAAGAGCTATTACAAGGCGAAAAATGAAAAGTAAAATGAGCCGTATTAAAAATACGGCGAATTGCTTTTCATTTTTGAACGCCGGAAGAGCTCTTCTCAGAAAGTCTCTAGCGGGCACTGGCAATAGCCGAATCCCCTCGAATATACATGATATCACGTGGTTGCCGCATATGGGCAATTCTTCCACTATCAATAACATTTTGTAGAGATTGGGCTTCTGTCAATTTCATCGTGCGAATTTCATTATGAACCATCAGTTCTTCCTGACTGCGCTGGACACGTTTTAAGTCATATCCTTTCGTCGCCACTTTATTGAAATGGGCAAGATATAAAAGCAAAAGTAACGCTGCAGACAACATGAACCCGACAATGATGACAGTAGAATTCAACTGGAAACGAAACACTTTAGCCGCCACCATTCTCTTCATACTTACAGGTGTGCTCACTTTACGAAAAGGCAATTGATACATCGGACTTTTATTGCCAGAAAAGCGGGTAGGTGCGGTTCGCCGAGAACGATTTCCTAAAAACATACTAAAAAAACTTTTTTTTCTGAGACTATAGGAAGATCGGTAGGGGCTGGCGGTGATATACATAGACATGAGCCAAAAGTTCAAAAAATAAAACCGTGGCACCTTCTGCCACAATGGTAAATAACACCTTAAATTTTTTCGGCAACCCGGAGCTTAGCGCTACGACTTCTCGCATTAAGCTTGACCTCCTCTTCAGTCGGGACCAGAGGTTTTTTGGTAACAATTTTCAACTGAGGTTCTAACATCGTAGTAGTTGGTTTTCCTTCTTCATTCACATATTCCCTAGCCATTTCTCGAAAGAAGTTCTTCACGGTTCGGTCTTCCAAAGAATGGTAAGAAATAACAACAATTCTTCCCTGTGGTCGAAGCAAGCTAACCGCTTGACGCAAAACATTTTCTAATGCTTGTAATTCGTGATTCACTTCAATACGAAGGCTTTGAAAAATACGAGTGGCTGGATGGATTCTTCCATCCCGAGAGAGAAGTTTTTCTATAACTGATGCCAAGTCAAGTGTCGTCTTAAATGGCTTCTTCTTGCGCCTTTGAATAATCTCACGGGCAATTTTTCGAGCATGAGGCTCTTCTCCATATTCTTTAAAAATTCTTATCAACTCCTTTTCAGGGTAAGCATTGACGACATCAGCCGCAGTCAGACCTCCACGGGTATCAAAACGCATATCGAGGGCCCCTTCACGTAAAAAAGAAAATCCTCTTTCTGGCATGTCGACATGAGGAGAAGCAATACCAAGATCAAGAAGCAACACATCGATTCCTTTAAGTTTCAAATTCTTAAGCTCTTCCGAAAGTTTTTCAAAATTATTATGAACAAAAATGGCTTGATCCTTAAAAGTTTTCAAGTTTTTTTTCGCGACTTTCAAGTGTTCATAATCAGCATCAAAAGCTACATATTTTACCGTGGCCGGCAACTCATCAAGCAAAGCCTTAGCATGACCGCCTAATCCAAGCGTACCATCAATGACCACTTTTCTTTTAGGAACATCCGGTCCCGTGATAAAACCTAAAACTTCACGGACCATAACAGGGTTATGCGACATTTCATAAGGCTTCTCTGCCGTTTCGGGAATCGCTTCAACCTTTATGGTCTTTTTTATTTTTGTGAATATCTTTCCTTTTTTTACATTTTTTCTTTGAGACTTTTTTAAAAACTTATTTCGCTTATTAGTCTTACTTATTTTCTTTTTTTTATTGCCATTGGAATATTTATTTTTGATTTTCTTCTTTTTCACAAGCTATTAGGTTAAAAGATGTTCAAAAGTTGTGTACAAAGTGTGTATAAGTTTTTTATCCAAATTTATTGGCTTAAAACTAAGTGATAATTAAAACAAAGTCAAAAATAAAAATCGCCAAGAACTATTTTTTTAATCAGCAGTGATTAAACATAAAGAATTAAGCTCTTCATTAAAACAAAAAAGCAGCTAATCAAAAAGGATTGCACGTTTAAAAAAGTTATTGCACAACAAATTTATACAAAACTACAATAACTTCCCTTCATTATTTAAAAAAAGTTTTATTTGCTCTGTCAAACTTCCTTCACGAATAAAGTAAGGATAAATTCCATCCTTGAAGGCAAGAATGGTAGAAGGAGGATTTTTAAGCAAATTCCCGCTATCAATAATAAGATCGGGTTTCTGATCAGACTCCTGAAGTTGTGCCAGATATTCGGGAAGAGAATAAACCTCCGGAACACCTGAAATATTAGCACTGGTCGTTGAAAGTGGAGAAGCATATTTTTTTATTATTTGTTGGGACAGCAAAGAGTCCGGACATCGAATCCCGACGGTTGAATGACCTTCATTAAAAAAAGTAGGAAGTTTATTACCCCTTGAAAGTACTAAAGTTAAAGCCCCCGGCCAAAATTTCTTGGCAAGTGCTAATGCCATATTATTAAACTCAGCATATTCTTGAGCCTGGGATACATCAGTCACCATCATACTTACTGGCTTAGACAAAACCATTTTTTTTATGGCATACAATTTTTCCAAAGCTTTTTTTTGAAAAATATCAACGGCAAGACCATAGCAAGTTTCCGTCGCATGCATCATAACTCCTCCTTGACGTAAAATTTCAAGAGACTCAAAAAGATCCGTGCTATCTAAAATATCCTGTTTAACAGGTAAAATTTTCATATTTTTAAAATAAATGAACAAAAATAGTGTATCCCATTTTGCATAAAGAAAGAAAAACAGTATACTCAAAACCAGAAATTTCCTAACCAAATACTTATGAAACCTCGTGTTGCCATTAACGGTTTCGGGCGTATCGGACGACTTATGTTTCGGGTCGCTGAAGAAACCGGTCTTATAGATATCGTCGCCATAAACAATTTAAGTGACAACAAAATAATGGCGCACCTTTTACAGTACGATTCAAATTATGGAATTTTCAAAGGAGAAGTTCGTACTGAGGGTTCGGACACCATCATAGTGAACGGTAAAAAAATAAAATATTTCCAGCAAAGAGATCCGGCCTTGCTTCCATGGAAAGATGAAAAAATAGACATCGTGCTTGAATCCACAGGGGTTTTCACAGATCGGGAAGGGGCAGGAAAACATCTTCAGGCTGGTGCAAAAAAAGTCATCATAACGGCCCCCGCCAAAGGAGCCGACGCCATCATTTGTATGGGAGTCAATGAAGAAACCTACGATCCTGGAAAACACGCTCTTATTTCCAACGCCTCATGCACCACCAACTGTATGGCTCCACTTACAAAAGTAATGCACGAAAATTTTAAAGTAATACGGGGACTTATGACGACTATTCACTCCTACACCAATGATCAGCAGATCCAGGATCTTCCCCATAAAGATCCACGCAGAGCACGGGCTGCTGCACTTTCTATGATTCCAACAACAACAGGGGCAGCAACGGCTGTAACACAAGTTATTCCGGAGCTTAAAGGAAAGCTTAATGGATTTTCAGTACGGGTTCCCACCCCCACCGTTTCCCTCCTTGATTGCGTTTTCGAAATTGAAAAAAAAGTCACTGTTGAAGAAATCAATGCCGTCTTTAAAAAAGTTGCTGAAGGAAAATTGAAAAATATCCTGGAATATAACGAACTTCCGCTCGTATCGGTGGATTACAAAGGAAATACAAATTCCTGCATCATTGATGGACTGTCAACAATGGTAATGGAAGATACTTTGGTAAAAGTAGTGGCATGGTATGACAATGAATGGGGATATTCCTGCCGTGTAGTTGAATTAGCCCAATTAATTGGATCAAAATTATAATTTATTAATACATTATTATGAAAATCGCCGTACTCGTCCTTAATTATCTCCTACTCATCATTGTTATTTTTGGAGTTATCGGAGTAGTAACCGAACCACCCGTCGACACCCAAGCGCTTTTGGGTCTCGGCATCATTCTTCCCGTTATTATTGTGACTCTCGTGTATGCTCACACGCGAAAAGATTAAAAATTACCATGACAAATAGTTATCTTGCAGGAAGCATTGTTTCCGCCGTTATCATCACCGTTTTCGTGGTTATGGCAACACTTCGAAAACCAAACAAACTTTTTAAGAAAAAACCGCGACAAACAAAAAGTTTTAGAATCACGGTAAAACCGGAAGAGCTGAAAGAAAAGATTACACGGTTTGCAAACCAAAACAAATATCGTGTTGAAGGCATTAGTGAAGAAGATCATTGTATAGTTTTGGGAACAGAAATGGGTTTACTCCACTGGGGCTTCTTCTTCCCCATATATTACTCACAGGAACAAGGAGAAGTAAAAATAGAAATGGGAATTGAAAGCAAAGCATATCAATGGGGACCAGTCGTAAATAACGCCTTCAAAAAATTTACCGAAACATTAGAAAAAGACCTGACAAAGTAAAGGCAAAGGTGGCCTGAACAATAATACTTTATCCATGTTCGTTCCTCAAAAAAAGCGACAGATACCGGTTATAATGGCCACACAGCATCCGGATAATGCCGGAATCCCCTTTTGGCACAATAATCCGTTTATCGACGCCCAAGCTGAAATAGAAGAAGTGTATCAGACATTCGGACAACTTGAATGCGATGAATATATGTGGGATTGGGAAGGAAAGTTTGCCGATGAAGCGCTCATTGAAAAACTTTTCGAAAAATACCCATCATTTTTTCAGAAAAAACAGTTGGGAAGCGATGTATTCGTAACTTTACGAATACCCAATATCTGGGAAGAAAAAACTTTCAAATTAGCTCGTGCCTACATGAGCGTTCTCTCGGCGGCAGAATTTACAAAAGCTCTCAAGCTGAACTCTCCTCCTGTTTTTGAAATGATATTGCCGATGACAAAATCGGTCGATCAACTCATGCATATACAATCTACTTTCCAAAAAACAGCTCAGCTCAACCAGCAAATATTCGGCAACAGTAATTTTCAGGATGGGTACATTCATATCATTCCTCTCTTTGAAAGCATCGACGATCTGGCTGGTTGCGCCAATGTTCTTGAATCGTTCATCAAAGAACACAAAAAACTTTTCACGTACCATCCCCCTTACCTTCGTGCTTTCATCGCACGGTCAGACCCAGCCTTAAATGCTGGATTTCTCCCTTCTGTTATCGCAACACGTTTAGCATTACGGGAATTCTATAGAGTCAGTAAGGAAAATAATATTCCAATATACCCCATTATAGGAACGGGATCACTGCCATTTCGAGGCGGAGTGAATCCGGAGAATATAGAAAAAACCCTCCGACAATACGAAGGAGTCAAAACCATAACCATCCAATCAGCTTTTCGATATGATTATGCTTTATCTGAAGTAAAAAAAGCACTTTCTTATATAAAAAAAGAGCTCCGAAAACCAAAACCCGTCGAGTTCAGCCAGGAAGAATTTGAGCAACTTCGCAATATCAATAACATATTCAGGGATATTTATTGCAAAACGATAGAAAAAGCATCAATGATGATAAATGAAATGGCATTAAAAGTTCCTCGTCGTCGTGAAAGAGTCCAACACATCGGACTTTTTGGATACAGCAGAGGAATGGGAAAAACAAAACTTCCCCGGGCAATTACCTATACGGCAGCCTGGTATTCGCTCGGGATCCCACCAGAATTTATTTCTACTGGCAGGGGTTTGAAAATAGCGAAAAAAAATGGGGCATTGCCACTACTTGAAAAGCATTTCTTCACTTTACGATCTGAGCTGTCACATGCGGGAAAATATCTCAACATGGAAAATCTCAAAAAATTAGCCAAAAAATATTCGTGGGCCGAAGAGATTTTGCAAGACGTTAAGTTGTGCTCACAAATATTGAAAATTGAAATCGGTCCCCAGAAACCACATCATTTCATCCACAGAAATCTTACCTCTACGATCTTCTTGAAAAAATCCATAGGGCAAGATTTCACCACTGAACTGATAGAAGCAGGCATCATGCGAAAAAGCTTAGGATAGCCGAGTACTATTTGACAAAATTTTCCCCTCAGAACTATACTCACGGTACATAATAACTTTATGAATCTAATCACCTCCAAAAGCCGCAAAAATATTTCCAACATGATGTTCATGATGGGTATGATGATGCGTCCCCGACGGAGGCTGATGTAGGTATATAGTATAACGAAAAACATCAATGCCCCGTCAAAAACGGGGCATTTTTTTTATTATTTTTTTTATTACTTATGACTCTTGAAGCACTCACATCGGAAAGTACTATGACCATCTATGGAGCCTATGGAACGATTTTGTCCGAAAAAGCTCATCGCGAAAAAAAGCCCCAATATACCGACCCACTCGGGATACTCTATGACGAAGGTGTCGTGAAAGCAAAAGGCGAAATAGCTACGGAGTACTGGGATAAAGGGGCAAGGGTGGTCACCCTTCCAAATTTTGGCATACGCCGATATATCGGGGAAAAAGGTGGAGAAAAACTGTATGGGCAATTAACTGAAGCAAATGCCGAAGCCGTTAAAAAAAGAATTAATGATCAAAAAAGAAAAATACACCAGGCAATACTGGTGAACTCACTTGGACCTATGGGAGACTGTTACACCCCTGACCCGCGACATCAACTATCGGAAGCTTCAGATTTTCATAGTCAACAGGCTTATGAAAGCAAAAAAGCAGATACCGACATAGCCTGGTTCGAAACAGTGCCGACCATAACTGACGCTCAGGGAATGGCTCTTGCGGCAAAGAAAAAAAATATCCCGTGCGTTATCAGTTTTGTATTGGGGAAAGATGGAAATTTATTAAGCGGTGAAAGTCTGGCCGAGGCCATAGAAAGTGTGGATCTCATCAGCCATTTCTACCCTCTCGGTTATGGAATCAATTGTTGCCCCCCTGAAGCCATTCCGATAGCACTTTCACAATGCGATAAACAAGGGTCAAAATCACGCGGCCCCCTCAGCTCCAGAATAATAAGCATTTATCCGAATGCCTCTTCCAAAGATCATGCGGAACTTGATGGATCAGGAGAAAATGGAACACACCATAAAGTGGAAAACAATAGAGGGACGGCTTTTAAAATAATAAAAGAGGCAAAAAAACGTACCATCAAAATAATCGGCGGTTGTTGCGGCTATACTCCTGAGGATATCGGAACCATCAATGAGTTAATTCGACTCCAGGCTCAAGTGTTACTCTGAATTGCAAAGGGTGCGTTGTCAAAGAATCGAGAGAGGCTTATAATAAAAAAGCATTTAGCAACAAACTATGGACCGTCGTCAACAAGTTCTCAAAGCTATTATCAAACATTTCATTACCACAGCTGAACCGGTGGGATCGGAAACTATTATCGTAAGTTACAAATTTTCCGTAAGTCCTGCCACCATTAGAAACGATATGGCGGCACTGGAAAAAGAAGGATTCATCTATCAACCACATACTTCAGCCGGTCGAATTCCGACCGATCAAGGGTATCGCCTTTTTATAGACGAAATGGCTGACTATGAAACAGCAAGAACACAAGCCATTCATGTCTTACAAAAAGTTCAAAAAGAGTATACGCTCCAAAAAGTGAAAGAAAAAATTTACGATGCTGTAGAACTCATCGCGCGCACAACTCAAAATGTAAGCTTTGCAACGCTTCCAGACAATAACCGAACCTTTTACCTGGGGCTTTCTAATGTTCTCCGACAACCCGAATTCCTTTCAGATTCAGTAATGGCCAGTCAAGTGATAGAAGTTTTGGAAAAACAGGATCGCTTCATTAATCTTTTAAAAGAGTTAGATATTGATAAACACATAAAAATATTTGTTGGAAAAGAAAATATTCTTGAACAAATTCAAAGTTGTAGTTTAATGGTAACGCGATATCATATAGAAGGACATAAAGGATATTTCGGCATACTGGGACCAACGCGGATGAACTATCCCTTCAACCGAGCTATTCTTGAAGAAATTAAAAAATTACTTGAACCCAAATAGATATGAATGACCAACCAAACAACAATTCAAATCCTGCAAATGGCGAAGGTGATAATGCCACCACCTCTTCCCAGAAAACAGGCGGAGGACAAAATAATGGATCCATAACGCCTGGCAAAAATATTGAAACTGAATTGCAGGAAGCCAAATCTCGGCTTGCAGAAATGACGCAATTTGCGACACAGGCCTTGGCTGATCTGCAAAATTTCAAACGCCGTGCTGATGAAGAAAAAAGCAGTTTCCTGGGATTTGCGAACGCCGCTCTTTTAACGGAATTAATTCCGGTAATCGATAATACACACCGCTCCCTTGAACACGAACCGAAAGATGCCGAATGGGCAAAAGGAGTCGAGACAACGCTGCGGCAATTTATACAAACGCTCGAAAAAATCGGCCTCAAAAACATCGAAACAAAAGATCAGGTATTTGATCCGAAATTCCATGATGCTCTCCTAACCGGTCCTGGAAAAAAAGATATGGTGTTACAGGAATTTGAAAAAGGCTATCTTTTGAATGAAAAAGTACTGAAACGTGCTCGCGTAAAAGTAGGAAACGGAGAAGAAGTATAAAAACCATTCAGCTCGCGAGACATATTTTCAAACGCCGAGAGCCACCGCCTCATGATTTTAAGCCCACGACTCGATTATTTAAATTGCGAGTCCCTCTTTCAGTATCTTCAAAAAATAAAATAATCTTGCTTTGTTACATACTATGTGATAAATAGTATGTAGCATTTATTTTTATGATATGAATTTTTCAAAAGAAATAATGAAAGGATCGGCAGAATTTATAGTCATCAGCATTTTACATGAACTCGGAGAGGCTTATGGGTACCAGATGATTAAAGCCATCAAAGAGACGAGCAGTGATATTTTTAAACTGCAGGAGAGCACTCTCTATCCCCTTTTATATCGATTGGAAGAAAAAGGAGTAATCGCAAGTGAAATAAAAAGAGCGAAAAACGGAAAAGACCGACGTTATTATTATCTTTCGGCTAAAGGGAAAAAACTATTCAGAGAAAAAAATGAAGAGATCGAACTTTATTTAAAAGGAATGAAAAAATTTCTCCACCATGGCGTGAACTTTAAACCACAAACATAACTTTTATTTCTTCATGTATGCCTCATGAAAAACATACCGTTCATAATTTCCATAGGTGTGAATGTTTTCCTGGTTCTTTTTATATCAATATACCTCTTCACACCTCTTCTTGATTTTGCCGTCCTCAATAACAGCATTCCAAGATTATGCGAATATATAAAAGAAAATCAGCCGGGACTTCATCCACCTTATCGTTCTTAAATTATTGAACATGAGCGTTAAAAAGTATTTTCAAAAACTCGAGTCAAAACTCCACAAAAATCAGTATATGGAAAGATTTTTGCAGGAGCTACAAGATCATCTGGAAGATTCGATTCATGAAAAAGTTCTCAAAGGAGCATCAGGAAAAACCGCAGAAGAAAACTCTCTACGTAATTTAGGAGATCCGGAGGAGGTCGCGAAAAATTTTAATGTCACGACGCATGACGGTTCACTCCTCGCTTTATATTTGGAAGGACTGCTTTTTGGAATCTTATCAATTCCACTTTACCTCAATAGCATCACTCTCAGCACAGTATTTCCACTTGGAACAACGGCAACGGAAATATTTTCAACGTTGCTAGGCCTACTTTTGCTATTGTTTATAATTATAGGCTTTTCTTATATCCTTTACTCTCTCGCCTTCAGCCGTTTTTTTATCGCCGCTTCAAATCAACCGCCTTTTTATTGGCTTTTATATCTCGTCGTTTTACTCCTCCCTCCTTTCATCGTTTATAGTGTTATTTTAGTTTCCAATTGGGACAGATCGCTCATTACCATCAACGGGCCAATGACCCTCGCTTATTTTTTACCGACACTCGCGACTGCATTGTATACCTATCATCAAAATCACAGAGGAATACTTTTCCTCGCGGAACTCTCGATTGCCAAGACCTCCAAAGAAAGACGGTGGCTACCAATCATCCCGATATACTTCCTGGGAGCGCATGCTCTTCGCTTTTTTATCCCGGCTATTTTTTCCGGGGACTCAGTCTACACCATCATAATGGCGCCACTATTAATTATTGAATTTTTCATACGAATCATCGGGAATCTGTTTTTCTTTATCACTCCAAATCATCTCGGCGTTATGGGAGGCCATTGGGTAATGGCACTCCTGCTGGCTCTCGTAGCTATCCTATCTTTTATGCAAACCATCAATGCGATTATAAAAAAACAAAAAGTACGGAAAATTTGGATTCATGTAAGCGTTTTAAGTTTTATTCTTCCTCTGCTCCTCCTCCCGCCCCGCTCTTCGTTAGCCATTCAATGGAAAACGCCTCATACCGATATAAGTTATCGAATTGAGACGGACCAGAATTGGCCTTTTCATACCTTCATAAAGAAATACCAGAGCGGCATTGGCGATCGCTTTATCCATTATGAAGCACTGCCGTCAGAAGATACATTTCTTATTGAGGAAGATATCGTCGGAAGCTTCATTCTTTCGGATATCAAAGATATTCAAAATTATAAACTTATTCGGAAAGGAAGCGGAAAAACCATCTTTCAAAAAATCCCATCGACAAGAAAAACAGCTCAACTGCCCGCCGGCTTCGAGTGCAAAAATTTGCCGTCCACTTCACAAAATAAAACAATAGCTACCGATGGTTCTATTTTCTGCCCTCGCTTAATGTATAGAGGCCAATTACTCTATGAAGCAAAATCTTCCCCACTATATTTGATAGGCATTGCATTGAGTAAGGAGAGGAAATGGGCATTGATCAATCTTTCAGAAAGCGGAGGATTTAGCCCCGAAGAACTTTACTTGATACCATTATAAAAGAGCAGAAGAAATGCAGGAATCGGATCTCGTTGGCTTCAAGCCTTAAATTTCCTGACTTATATAAATAAAGTTGACAGGGGCTTCTTAGCACTCTAAAATTATGAGTGCTAAGTTTAAAAAAAGCTTACATACCTTCATATACTAATCCCTAATCTTCATTCATATGTCTAAAATAATTGGAATAGATCTTGGAACCACTAACTCCTGTGTTGCCGTCATGATGGGAACGGAAA
>CAYSYL010000001.1:22731-43753 GCA_964435355.1 uncultured Candidatus Peribacteria bacterium
GTCGTCATCCCAAACAGTGAGGGGCACCGAACCACTCCTTCCATTGTAGCCATTAAAAATGGGGAACGCTTCGTAGGAATTACGGCAAAATCACAAGCGGTCACCAATCCAGAAAACACTATTTTCTCGGCAAAACGTTTTATCGGACGCCTTCACTCCGAAGTACAAAACGATATAAAACGTATGCCCTATAAAGTAGTGGCAGGAAAAGACGGAGAAGCAGAAATAATGCTCGACGGAAAACAGCATCGACCAGCTGAGATCTCTTCAATGGTATTGGCAAAACTGAAAGCGGATGCTGAAGCTTACTTGGGAGAAAAAGTAACCGAAGCCGTCATTACGGTTCCCGCTTACTTTAACGATTCCCAGCGTCAGGCAACGAAAGATGCCGGAAAAATTGCCGGCCTGGAAGTAAAACGCATTATTAACGAACCCACCGCAGCTGCTCTCGCCTACGGTATGGACAAAAAAGGCAAAGATAAAAAAATAGCCGTCTACGACTTTGGAGGAGGAACCTTCGATGTTTCCATTTTAGAACTCGGGGATGGCGTCTTCGAAGTGCTTTCCACTAACGGAGACACTCAACTCGGAGGTGATGACATGGATCAGAAAATCGTTTCATGGTTGCTAGAAGAGTTTAAAAAAGAGCACGGCATGGATCTTTCCGGCGATCGTGTGGCACTGCAGCGCCTTCGAGATGCTGCCGAAAAAGCTAAGATAGAGCTTTCCACACTTCACGAATCAGAAATAAACCTGCCATTTATCGCGATGGATAAGGGAGGGTCACCGAAACACTTTACCGTAAAACTCTCCCGCGCCCGTTTAGAAGATCTCGTAGGAGATTTGCTCGAAAAAACTGTCGCACCATGCAAAAAAGCCATTGAAGACGCCAAAATTTTTGTCAGCGATATCGATGAAGTTATTTTGGTGGGAGGTGTCACCCGTATGCCGGCAATGCAGGCAAAAGTAAAAGAAATTTTCGGAAAAGAACCACACCGCGGTTTAAATCCCGATGAAGTGGTGGCAATAGGAGCCGCCATTCAGGGTGGTGTACTTCAGGGAAACGTGAAAGATATCATTCTGCTTGATGTAACCCCGCTTTCACTCGGAATCGAAACGCGTGGAGGCGTCGCCACAAAAATGATTGATCGAAACACCACCATCCCGACCTCAAAATCACAGGTATTCTCAACCGCCGACCATAACCAAACATCGGTAGAAATTCATGTAGTCCAGGGAGAAAGACCCATGGCTGCAGATAACAAGTCTCTCGGTAAATTCATTCTGGATGGCATTCCACCAGCACCTATGGGCGTACCGCAAATCGAAGTAACGTTCGATATTGATGCCAATGGTATCATCAACGTAAAAGCGACCGACAAAGCTACCAATAAAGTACAACATATCACGATCACAGGCTCCAGCAACATGTCCGAAGCCGAAATCGAAAAGATGCGAAAAGAAGCCGAACAGTATGCTGAAGAAGACAAAAAGAAAAAAGAGGCGATCGAAATCCGAAATAAAGCAGAAAGCTTGGTTCTTCAGTCCGAACGAACCTTAAAAGACGCCGGAGACAAAGTATCGGAAGAAATAAAAAAACCTGTCACGGAAAAAGTCGATGCTCTCAAAAAACTCCTTGAAAATAAAGATGCCGGAGCTGAAGAAATAAAAAAAGCTTATGATGACCTTTCCGAACACATTCAAAAAGTTGGAGCTGCAATGTACCAAGCCGCTGGGGCACAAGGAGCCGGGTCACAAACCGCTGGCTCAAATCAAAGCGGAGCTGATGAAGAAGGAGTCCGGGTAAAAGACAACAACCAACAATCGGGGGAGGTACCCGTTGAAGGTGAAGTAGTAGATGGAGATAAAAAATAAAATTTGGGTAGTACTTTAATAATTAATTCCGATATGATAAAAAAAGTAAATTTATTAACAACACTCCTCTTTTCATCGATTATCTTCCTCTTTAATTTCACTTCAGCATTGGCCGCAGCCAATGATTATACTGTAGCAGGTGGAAATCAAAGTACAGGTCCCGTCGTAGGAGATCCTTCAGTAGCATTGCCTCCAATAACCATAACCGATGTGGGTGGTGATGATTTTATGAACGACCCAGAAATTTTAGTCTTGAACATTAACACTACCACTTTTGATAATTTCATCTTTGACGCATCCATCACAAATGCCACTATTTCCGGCACATGTGGGTATAATTCAGGAGGAACTATCACCTATAGTAATAATAACCACACAGCCACTTTCAGCATAAATGGAGGAACGAGTTGTAGCAATAGCGAAACCATCGTTATAAATGGTCTCAAAGTTTCAACCATTTATAACGATGTGGGTCAGGGACCAGCTGCATTCATAAGTATAGACAACGCGACAACATCACCCGGAAGTGCAATAAACACCAGCGACACATCAACAGTAAATAATGTCCCATCTGCAAATGCCAATATAACAGTAACATTGGGAGCCAATGCAACGGTAGGAGTTGATGGAAATACAACACTGTCACTTACTATTCCAATAATAATGGAAAATGGGGATAGAGTTGATATCAATATGCCCTCTCAATTTGACGTATCAAATGTTGGATTTGTTTCAGAAACATTTGGAGGGGGAGGAAGTTTTAGTAATTGTTCTGCATTGGGACAGTTCATTCGGTGCTTTTCCAATGGACAAATAAATACAGGAAACGGAGATTTAATAATGAGTGGAATAAAAAGTTTATATGCAACAACGGGAACAATAGCGACAGGGGGTTCTTATAATGCGGCTGTAGGGCGATATACATCTATTAGTCTCCCAGTAATACCCGATACCATTCCAAACACTCTCACCTCAGCAAATGTACAACCCAATAGTTTAAGCCCAGGAGTATTAACAAATATTACTGCAAGCTTTACTACAAGCAATTCTATCGCCGCTACCGATAAAATAAAAATAACTTTTGGAGCAGGTTTTGATGTATCAGGAGCAAATGGGGCAACTTGCTCAACGCTCGACGGAACTTTTGCCACTAATGTTTCAGGGCAAACCGTTACTATCACGAGAAGTGGAGGAAGTTCAGAACCACCGGGAACCCAAACATGCACCATCAACGCTATTAAAAATCCAAGTGCAGCAGGAACAACGGGGACTTACACAATTCGAACCACCACCGCAAATGATGAAATAAAAGATGAAAATGCCTCTGTAAGTGCCGATACTATAATCAGTAGTGCAAAAAGTGGCGTCAATAACTCTCCATCCTATGTATGGTATCCTAATGGGAATGCCGGCTCCATTTAGGAAGTTTCAACAAATCCGGAAATCAATACAACAAATGTGGCAGAAATTCCAGTGTCTGACACTGTTCTCCCTGTAATATCTGAAGAGAACGTTCCCCCTGTTGTAGATAACAAAGCAGCCGTAACTCCTTTTATTGACATTAAAAGCCATTGGGCTGAAGAGTTCATAAACAAACTTTTTAACCTCAAAATAGTTCAGGGAAAAACTTCCACTACCTTTGAACCGGAAAGTATGCTCACGAGAGCTGAAATGGTGAAAATAGCACTTCTGGCTTTTACAGATAAATACAATGATTCCACCATTCCTGAAGATCAAATGCCAAACTTTTCTGATATGAAAGGACCTCATTGGGCCAATCGTTTTATTGCAATCGCTCAAAAAGAAGGAATCATTAAGGGCTATGCTGATGGGACATTCCGACCTGATGCCTTTATTAGTCGAGCTGAAGCTTTAAAAATATTAACAGAAACTTCACAAAAAATATCTAAGTATGCGTATAAAAAAGCACCTTTTACTGATGTGATCGAAACAGCCTGGTATGTAAAATATATAAATTTTGCCTTTGAAAAAGGAATCGTTTCAGGAAAATCCCCCACCCTCTTTTTACCTGATAACGCCGTAACAAGGGCAGAAGCGGCAAAAATCACCGTAAAATTAATGGAGCTTCAAAACTAACCATCAAACACTACGACAGTGAGTATTGTAAAAAATCATCGCTTCTGGGCAATGAAAAATTTCAAATATTCTCCTTCCGGGAAATAAACACTCAATGGATGATCAAAAGGCTGCGAATGCTGCTCAACAATAGTAAGATCTGTCTTCACACGTAATGCCGCCTGAAATAAAACGCCTCGAAAAAGTTCCGGAGAAACATAACTCGAACACGAGGAGCTGATTAACATTCCTCCTTTCTTCAAAACCTGCAAAGCTGCCGCATTTAAACGAACGTACGCCTGCAAAGCGTTTTGTAAACTGGCACGTGACTTTACAAACGCTGGAGGATCAACAATCACCACATCAAAAGTTTCACCCAGCTTTTTTGCATTCTCCAGATAGTCAAAGACGTCCGCTATAACCGCCTCATGTTTTTTTTCCTCAAGTTTGTTAAGCTGAATATTATCTTCAACCAATGCCATCGCTTCGGAAGAAATATCCACACTGATAACCTTATCAGCCAAAGCAGCAAGGGCATGACAACTAAATCCCCCGCTGTAACAAAAAAGATTTAAAACTTTTTTTCCTTTCACATAAGGGCGTAGAGCGGCACGATTATCCCGTTGATCCAGAAAAAATCCAGTCTTCTGCCCATTCTCAATATCGACCAAAAACTTTAACCCTGCCTCTTCAATAATCAATGAAGAAGGAAGTTTCCCGTAAAGAAGACCCTTTGGAAAAGTCGATAATCCTTCTTTTCGGCGCACATCAACATCACTGCGCTCATAAATGAAATCCGGATGAAAAAGTTGAATAAAAGCTTTCACCACTAAAGGCTTCAGCCATTCCATGCCCAACGTATGAATTTGAAAAACGAAACCATTATTATACCGGTCCACAATAAGTCCCGGCAACCCGTCACTCTCAGCAAAAACAAGACGATAAGCCGTTAAAGGACTCCCCCATTTCACATTATGGGCGGCGACAAAAGGCTCGCGAAAACGCTCTAACACTTTAATTTTTCGTACAAAAAAGTCGACATCGACTATCTCCTTTTCATCAAAAGTCAAAATCCGGATGATGATATCGGAATGATAGTTGTAATATCCACGCGCGACAAACTGTCCCTTGTCATTAAGAACATCAATTATCTCTCCATCAGAAATTTTTTCCGTGGGAGGAGTTAAAGCGCCTGAAAAAATCCAGGGATGCCGGTAAAAAATGGATTTTTCACGCCCAGGTTTAAGATACAGAGAAGTCATAGCGAACCAATAAAAACACACAAAACATCAAAACGCAATAAACGCATACCCACGACGAAATTAAATACCAATCCCCAGTAACTCAAACAAAGAAGGATCGGTATTTAATTTTCGCCTAAAAAATAACTTGCACCTACTCAATCTCGTACGTGACACTCACCGTCAGTTGAATCTCCTGACTACCCGGCTCAATAGAAGGCGCCGGAACGGCAGGAGCCATTTCCTTACCCATTGAACTTGAAACATCCATTCTGAAATTAGCATAAGGAACATAGTTGTACCCTTCCGAAAAATTAACCACTTTGCCAAGTTTAACACCGGCAGCACTGGCCATATCCTCGGCTTTTTCACGCGCTACCTTAAAAGCTTTTTCACGCGCCTCTTTTTTCAAACTACTCGGATCATCGATATCGAAAGCCAATTGACCTACTTCATTAGCCCCGGACTTAACCGCCGTATCGATAACATCTTCCGTCTGATCAAGGTTTCTGATTTTTACCTGAAGCGTCTGATATAATTGATATCCCCCCACTTTGGAAGCACCATCTGAAACAGTCACCATTTCTTTCACCCGAGTCACATCACTAGCATCAACGACATTTTTCAAATCTTCGGAGGTAACCGTATCGGAAGAGACATATTGCGGATTCAAATGATACTGCGTGGTCGTTAAATCATTACTATCAAGACCAAGCTTCTTAAGAGCGTCGATCACTTCGGTCATTTTGAAGTTACCTTCTGTGGTCGCCTCCTTCACCGTCTTGGCCTGAGTTACCACCGAAAAAGAAACAAGGGCAATATCAGGTTTTGCCGTGATTTTTCCTTCTCCATCGACAGTAATAGTTCGGGAATAAGGCTGGCTCGTGATTTCAGCATGGATATTACGATAGGTTCCAGGTCCTACCATTTGCCATACGAGAAAAATAGCAGCAACCATTAAAAACAAAGCGCCCGCATAGTGGGGAAAACGATGGGTATCTTGACCGGCAGTCTTATCCATAAAAAGAAAGTTAAAAATTACAACACTCATTATATAACGGAAAGGCATACCTCATTACATGGATAGCCCTCGACATATTGCAAAAAGATCGTAAGGTTTTTAATATGAGAGTAAGCTAAAACAAGACTTACAAAAAAATAAAAAAAATGCTAGAATAAAAAGATTATTAAAAATAAAAATTATGTTACAGACTCCCCACGAAGAAAGAGAACTATCTATAAATCCAACACCAGAAGAAATAAATGCCCTCGCTACGATACTAGAAGATAGTATACATAAAGAAATTTTAGGGGGAGCGGACGGAGATGAAATAAGAGGATATCTGCTTGATGGAATTAACTCTGTATATGAATTAGGAAGACTAAAAGAATTGGATTGGGCCCGCCGACTTATTAAATTTTGTGAACTTGATATAGATAAAAAGGGAAATGTAATCAGCATTAACCGAGCCGCCCCGGAAGCTTTCGTAAAGTTACGAATGAAACTGCGGGAAGAACGAACACAATCCGGAATATGGCAGAGACTTATGGGTGAGTTAATGAATTAGATATCGAATTGCCTCGAAAAAATTTAAGCATTGTGGTAGAATACGGCTGTTTTTAGTTTGTATAGCCCGTTTTCCCATGATCAATATTAAACTCCTCCTCGAACAACCGGAAAAAATAAAAAAGGCCCTCGAAAAAAAGCAGTTTCGGGGAGATCTCGATAAAATCTTACAGTTAGACCAGGAACGGAAAAAAGAAATGCACGAAATGGAAGAGTTGCAAGCCAGGCAGAATAAAATAGCCAAAGAAATTCCAAAAGCTTCGCCGGAAGAAAAAGCAAAACTGCTTGAAGCGTCGAAGCAAATGAAAGAAGAGATAAAAAAACTAGAACCCCTTATCGACCAGCTGACAAAAGAGCTTGAAACTCTTGCGGCATTCATCCCGAACCCTCCGCTCGACTCCGTGCCGGAAGGAAAAGATGACAGCGAAAATAAACCCATAAAAACCGTTGGAACCAAACCGGTTTTTGACTTCACTCCCGTCGATCACATGGTCCTCGGAAAAAATCTGGACCTCATCGATATGGAAACGGCAAGCGAAATGTCGGGAGCCCGCTTTTACTATTTGAAAAACGAAGCGGTACTTTTGGAATTTGCCCTCGTTCAATTCGTCATGCAAAAACTCATCAGCAAAGGATTCAGTCCGATAATCCCTCCAGTCCTCGTAAAAGAAAAAGCCATGATCGCAACCGGCTTTTTTCCCGCCGATAGAAACGAAATTTATCGCGTAAATCCGCAGGAAGACGATCTCTATTTAGTGGGAACCGCTGAAGTACCCCTCTGCATGCTCCACGCAGACAAAATCCTTGAAGTCGAAAAACTTCCCCTTCGTTACGTCGGGTTTTCGACCTGTTTCCGTCGTGAAGCCGGAAGTTACGGAAAAGATACCCAGGGAATTATCCGCGTCCACCAGTTCGATAAAATCGAAATGTTCAGTTTCTGCCATCCGGACAAATCCGAGCAGGAACATGAACTCATCCGCTCCATCGAAGAAGAGATCATGACGGAACTCGGATTTCACTATCAGGTTCTCGATATTTGCGGAGGCGATCTCGGCGCCCCGGCCGCAAAAAAATACGACATCGAAGTCTGGATTCCAACCCAAAACAAATTCCGCGAACTCACCAGTTGCTCCAATTGCACGGATTTCCAGGCCCGCAGAGCCCAAATCCGCTACAAAGATAGCAAAGAAAAACAGCTCGTCCACACCCTTAACGGAACCGCCACCGCCATCGGCCGAACCTTGATCGCCATCATGGAAAACTACCAGCAAAAAGATGGCAGCATCGCTATTCCAAAAGTTCTGCAGCCATTCATGGGCGGAAAAACCGTTATCGAGAAGAAAAAGTAAGAGAAGCTTTAGTATCAGTTAAAACCTTCTCCTATAAGTCTTGCTGTTAATTATCTATTCTAAAATTTTTCTGTATCTTCTGTAATTCCCTATTAATGCCAAAACTTGGACTTTCGTCTTCTTGTTTTTTAACAGTTTGAGTTTTTATCCCCGAGGATTGATCCCTTAATGGATCGTCAAATGTTTTCCAATTCTTCGCAATTTGGCCAAATTCTGCCACTTTTTGTTCAAATTTTCGCCTTAAAACAGCAACATCCTCTTTTTTTGCAGCATATTTTTCTGCCTGACGAAAAGCATGCTGAACATGGGAAGAAAACATCCGAAAAGTCTCTTTATCATGAATAGCAGCAAGATCTTCCTCTGCCGACTTCAAATAACCAATAGGAGCTTTATGCTTAAATTCTTTCTGTAAACTTTCAAATCCTGGAAGAGGAGTGAGATAACCCGATATTTCCTGAAGGTCCCGTTCCACCTTATCGAGCTCACCGGATGTAAGAACAATATTATAATTTCCAGAAACAAGACGAGCCTTGGCAGAAACAAGAGGAAGCCGATCTCTCTTATCATCAAATTGAATCTTAAGCTTAACTAATAATTCCTCAATATAACCTGTCCTTGTAAAAACATTAAGATTAGCGCGGTAGGAATCAACTAAATCAGACACAAGATATTTAGCCATATAGTAATCATCAATATGCTCTGGATTTTCGGGATCGATTTGATGAAGGAAATCCACGGCAGACTCCAGTTTCTTTATATACTCATTTTCTGAAAATTCCTTGCCGGCCTCATCCTTGTCCGAAGACATAGATGTAGAAACAACTCGCTCCGCAGCAGCCCTGGTATCAATTTGTGCCTGAACCCCCTTTGCAGACAACGCATCATTCCCACCCAAAGCAACCGCCCCTGCCAGTAAAGCAGCTTTTAATACATCAGTTTTTGAACCCTTTGGAGATTTATCGACCCCCATACATCATAATTTAAGCAATACTAACATTATAATACCACAATTTCACAAAAATGTATACTACAACATATTTTGAAAAGCCGGAATTCTCCACGAAATTATGTCAAAAACAGACTTTTCAACGAAAAATTGAAATATGCCATACCGCTCCACCCACTTTTTGTGCTATAATAAGTCGATAAAAAATTCGTAATCCGAAAACAAAAATGCTCTCTCTTTCCACCGACACTCTTAAAGGTTACGGCCTCAATAGGATCTTCCAACTCGTAAAAGAAGCCAAATATGATGGTATTGACCTTGCCATCGATCCCAAAAATTTTGATACGCAAAATGCCGAATATATTAAAGAACTAAGCGATCAAACTGGCATTCCGGTCGTGGCCATACAGGCCGTTCCCGCCGGGAATCCAAGAAAAATACAGGAAGCCGTCAATATGGCAAAAAAATTGGGAACGAAAGTAATCGTCATTCAACCGCCAAAAATTTTCGATTTCAAATATATTCAGTGGCTTAAGAATGAAATCCCGAAAATCCGTCAAAAGGAAAACATTTCGATTGCTCTCGAAAATGCGCCTTCTAACACCTTCCTGGGCATCATTCCGGAACATGCCCTTGGAAATCTTGTAGAGCTGAAAAAATTCAAACACGTCTGTATCGATACGACCCGAGTGGCTCAAAAACGGGACGATTTGATTCGCGTCTATAAATCGCTGAAAAAATTCTTGGTTCATATTCATCTTTCAAATGTCCGTTCGGGAAAAGTATACTCTCCGATGGAAAAAGGGATTCTTCCCCTCGAAAGTTTTCTCACAAAATTAAAACAGGACGATTTCCCGGGAAGCATCTCCCTCAAAATAAATCCGAAATTTATCGATGCAGGGGACGATGAAAAACTTTTAAAAAATCTTGAACAAGAGAAGTTATTTTATGATACATATTTCACGAATGTCAAAGTCATGCCGATGAGTCTGACAGATGATCAAGCAGGCTCAAACCCGGGAACGGAAGAGGAATAGTTGACAGTAAAGAAAAAATAGATAAAATCTAGGGAGCTATCAGGGAACTTTCTGTTTTTCTGCCCATCCGATTGTGTTGTTAGAGATAGCATAAAGCTTAAAAAAGCTCTACGCTAATCTTTCACTTTATTTATTATGCCGCAGAAAAAGTCTGCTCCAAAATCATCGGCACTCAAAAAAAAGGGTGGCTCTTCGTCGAGTAAAAAAGTTTTGCCAAAAACGAAAGCTGCCGTAAAAAAGCAGCCAACCAAAACGTCGAAAAAAGCAGTGATGAAGCCGATTAAAAAAGTAGTTGAAAAGAAGAAAGTTGAAAAAAGCACACCACAGCCAGCAAAAAAACAGGAAGAAAAAGCAGTAAAAAAATCTGAAACATCCGTAGCAAAAAACGCCCCGAAAGTACGACATGCCGCTGCAACGAATATTAGTGAAGAGATTTCGAAACTTTTGCCGAAAGAAAATATCATCATGAAAGAAGCAAGTGGTCGAAAGTATTTTTCCGAACGTCTTGATAAAGATGTCGTATTGCCGAATCTGATCGAAGTACAAATCGATTCCTATCGATGGTTTTTGGAAGATGGAATCAAGGAACTCCTGGATGAAATAAATCCTATCAGTGATTTTTCCGGGAAAAAACTCGAGCTTCATTTTTTAGGCCATTCTATCGGTGAACCAAAGTACGATGCAGAAACCTGCAAGAGCAAAAATCTCAGTTACGAAGCTCCGCTTAAAGTACATGTGCAACTTATCAATAAAGAAAGTGGGGAAATTAAAGAGCAGGACGTATTTTTGGGAGGCGTTCCTCTCATGACGCAAAAAGGAACCTTTATCGTGAATGGAATTGAAAGAGTAGTGGTAAGTCAGCTCGTTCGTTCTCCTGGGGTTTTCTTTTCTAAAAACTCAGCCGCTCCTGGAGCTCATAACGCTAAAATCATTCCGAAACGGGGAGCATGGTTGGAAATCGAAACCGACAAGAAAGGAGTTATCAGCGTTAAAATAGATCGAAAACGAAAAATACCTATCACTTCCCTTCTCAGAATATTCGGATATCCGACTGACGAAGAAATACTCGATGTTTTCAAGGATATCAGCAATCCTGAAAAAAACTCGATCCAGTTAACACTTGATAAAGACAGCGCAAAAACCGTGGATGAAGCATATCAAAGTATTTACCGAAAAATCCGACCGGGCGATTTGGCAACTCCTGAAAATGCCAAATCTATGATTAACTCCATGTTTTTCGATTATCGAAAATACGACATGGGTCCGGTAGCACGCTACAAATTAAACAAACGATTCAAAACCGATATTGCCAACACAAAAGAGTTTCACACTTTCCAGGTAAAAGATCTCATCGAAATTTTACGCTATTTGATCAAACTTAATAACGGCCAACTTCAACCTGATGACATCGACCATTTGTCCAATCGTCGCGTCAGAGCCGTTGGTGAATTGGTGCAAAACAAATTCCGCGTTGGCTTACTTCGAACGGACCGCATTGCGAAAGATCGTATGACGGTGATGGATCTCGAAACCGCTACACCGACACAGCTGGTTAACTCACGTCCAATTACGGCTGCGTTACGGGAATTCTTTGCCAGCTCGCAGTTATCCCAGTTTATGGATCAAACCAATCCTTTGGCAGAACTCGCCCATAAACGTCGTTTATCCGCGATGGGACCAGGTGGTCTTTCCAGAGAACGCGCATCCTTCGATGTTCGTGACGTACATCCTTCGCACTATGGCCGTATTTGTCCGATCTCAACACCTGAAGGTCCAAACATCGGTCTCGTGGTGCATCTCGGTACGTACGCCCGTGTCAACAAATATGGATTCATTGAAACTCCTTTCCGGGAAGTATCCCAACTTTGTGAAAACAAAGCAGCGGAACTAACCGGCAGAACATTGGGGGAAGATCTCATTAATCCGAAAAGCAACAAAGTAGTCGCCAAAGCCGGAACAAAAGTAGATGAAAAATTGGCGAAAGAGATAGAGAAAATTGAGGTGAAAGAGGTCGTGGTAAAACCATACCTCACCGACAATATGAGATATTATGATGCTGACGAAGAAAAAGACCTCGTCATAGCACAGGCCAATACGGAGTTTGGCGAAAAAGGTGAAATACTCGTTAATCGCGTCTCGGTTCGTATCAATGGTGAACCAACCGTGGCGGATGTCCACGATGTCACTCACATCGATGTATCTCCGAAACAAATTATTTCAGAAACGACCGCTCTCATTCCATTCCTTGAGCATGATGACAACACCCGTGCTTCCATGGGATCGAACATGCAACGTCAGGCCGTCTCACTTGTAAATCCAAAAGCTCCAGTTGTTGGAACAGGTATGGAAGAAATGGTAGCTAAAAGCTCTGGACAGGTAACACTTGCTGAAGGAAGCGGAGTAGTTTCCTACGTAGATGCAGCTGAAGTTGTCGTCATTTATGACAACGGTAAAAAATCAACGTACAAACTTTTAAATTATGAAAGAAGTAACCAGGGAACCTGTATTCACCAACGTGCCCGTGTGGTAAAAAATCAACGGGTAGGCCGTGGTGACGTATTGGCCGATGGTGCTGCGACAGAAAACGGAGAAATCGCTCTCGGTCGAAACCTGCTCGTTGCCTACATGTCATGGCAGGGTTTCAACTTTGAGGATGCGGTTATCATCTCCGATCGTGTCGTAAAGGATGGTGTTTTCGATTCCGTCCATATCGAAACCTTCACCGTGGATGTTCGGGATACAAAACTTGGTCCTGAAATCGTTACTCGGGATATTCCAAATGTTGGTGAAGCTCGCTTAAAAGATCTTGATGATCAGGGTATCGTAAGAATTGGAGCAACCGTTCATGAAGGAGACATCCTCATAGGAAAAATAACGCCAAAAGGAGAAACTGAATTAACCGCTGAAGAAAGACTTTTGCGAGCCATCTTCGGAGACAAGGCCCGTGATGTGAAAGACACTTCTCTCCGTTTGCCAGGTGGAGAAGGAGGAAAAGTCGTAGGAGTTCAAGTATTCTCCAGAAAAAATGGCGATGAACTTTCGACAGGGGTAAATCAGCAAATTAAAGTTAGCGTTGCGCAAACCAGAAAAATATCCATTGGAGACAAAGTGGCCGGACGTCACGGGAACAAAGGTGTCATTTCCATTATCGTTCCGCAAGAAGACATGCCTTTCTTACCAGATGGAACTCCGGTCGACATCGTCTTAAACCCACTCGGCGTATCAAGCCGTATGAACATCGGACAGATTCTTGAAACACACATCGGATGGGCAGCGGAAAAAATGGGAATAAAAGTAGCAACTCCTGCTTTGAACGGTATTACCACGCAGCAAATAACGGAAATGCTCGAGAAAGCTGAATTGCCGGAAGAAGGAAAAATCCAACTCTATGACGGTTTAAGCGGAGAACCTTTTGATCGAAAGAGTACGGTTGGAATAACCTACATCATGAAATTAAGCCATTTGATTGAAGATAAAATCCATGCGCGTTCCGTCGGACCCTACTCTCTCGTGACACAGCAACCTCTCGGAGGTAAAGCTCAGCACGGTGGTCAGCGTTTCGGAGAAATGGAAGTGTGGGCGCTGGAAGCCTATGGAGCCGCTCATACTCTTCAGGAAATGCTTACCATTAAATCTGATGATGTTTATGGTCGTGCCAAGGCCTATGAATCCATCGTCAAAGGAGTTCCAATCTTAAAACCACGAACTCCTGAATCCTTCAACGTATTGGTGAAGGAGTTACAAAGTCTTGGTTTAAGCGTCAAACTTATGGCGACGGAAAAGGGCCGTTTACTCCGTGAAGAAGGAGAGTATACGCTTGAAAAAGCTCTCGCTGAGGAAATAGCCCTGCTGAAAGAAGATCCGTCACAACAGGGAGATATCGATCCGGAGGTAGACGATGTCATGAAAAAAGAAGAAATGCTCGGTGATGAAAAAATAGCCGGCATGGCAGTGGAGGATGCTGAAGAAATGGAACAGGAAGAGTTGATGGATGAAGATGTGGAAGATGTGCCTTTGGAGGAGATTGAAGGACCGACGGAGAAAGATCTTGAAGAAGTTGAACCTCTGGCAAAAGATTTGGAAGATATCGAAGAAGATCTCTAGAAATGTCCTCCTAATTTTTAATTGCTAACTGCATCAACTATGAGAAGTGTTAATAAAGTAATTATTATCGGCAATTTGACCCGAGATCCCGAAGTTCGACAGACCCCCAATGGTCAAACCATCGTAACCTTCAGCATTGCCACTAATCGGGAATGGGTAACGCGGGATGGAAGAAAACAGACATCTGCGGAATACCATGAGGTAGTGGCATGGGCCAAGCTGGCAGAAATGTGCAGCAAATACCTTAAAAAAGGGAAACTGGTATACGTGGAAGGTTACCTGAAAACTCGTAATTGGGATACGGCGGAAGGAATAAAAAAATTTAAAACTGAAATCATCGTACAAGATCTTATTATGTTGGATAAAAAGAAGCACGATGACGACAGTGATTATGTGCCGTTACCTGAAAATGGAACTTCCCTTGAAGAAATGGAAACCTCAAATGAAGAGATGGAAAATATTCCAGAGCCGCCCAAAAAACAGGAAACGGCTGCTACCAAACCACAGGAAAGTTCTGCCCGTCCGACAAGCGTAGATATCGATCAGGACTTGGGACTCTAGCAACATTCTATTCATAATAACCATTACTCCTCTACATTCTAAATTTTATTACCCATGATCCCTGAAAAACAAGTCATTAACCTCGACAACTTCGACGCGATATCGATAGCCGTTGCCTCCCCGGAGGAGATGCTTTCATGGTCTCACGGTGAAGTGAAAAAACCGGAAACCATCAACTATCGTACTCAAAAGCCTGAACGCGACGGTCTTTTCTGTGAACGTATTTTCGGACCGACAAAAAACTGGGAATGTTATTGTGGAAAGTACAAGAGAGTTCGTTACAAAGGAGTTATTTGTGAAAAGTGTGGTGTTGAGGTAACTCGATCCAACGTTCGACGTGATCGAATGGGACACATTAAACTTGCGGTACCAGTTACTCACATTTGGTTTCTCCGTTCAACCCCAAGCCGCATTGGACTTTTGATAGATCTTCCGATCAAGGCCATTGAACAGGTTATTTATTTTGCCGCTTATTGTGTCATCGAAGTCGATGAAAAAGCAAAAGCAGAAGCAAAAGAACAACTAACGGCGGAATATAAATCCATGCGAAAGAAAATGCAGGATGAATACGGCAAGAGCACAGAAGAAAAGAGTCAAAAAGATGCAGCACGAAACCTCGAAGAGTTTGATGAGCAGCATCGAGCGGCCAAAAACGATCTTGAAAATCTCAAGGTGGGAAAAATATTTTCAGAACTTGAATACCGCGACATGTCGATGAAGTTCGGCCATGTATTCAAAGCAGGAATTGGAGCCGAAGCTATTCGAAGCATTATCCAAAACCTCGATCTCGACAAGCTGACGGAAAATTTGGAAAAAGATTTGAAAAAAGCATCAGGTCAAAAGCAAAAGAAAATTATTAAACGAATCAAACTGGCCGGCAGTTTGAAAAAAGCCGGGATTAAAGCGGAATGGATGATTATGACGGTACTACCAGTTATTCCACCGGATCTTCGTCCGATGGTGCAATTGGATGGTGGTCGTTTTGCCGCATCTGACTTGAATGATCTTTACCGTCGAGTTATTAACCGCAACAACCGTCTTAAAAAGCTCATGTCGATTGGAGCTCCGGAAGTTATCTGCCGAAATGAAAAACGTATGCTCCAGGAAGCCGTCGATACTTTATTAAACAACAGCGCCCGCCAAGGAAAAACGGTTTTCAACTCTGGAGATAAACGCAAGCTCCGCTCTCTTTCCGACATGTTAAAAGGAAAACAAGGGCGCTTCCGTCAAAACCTGCTGGGTAAACGTGTAGACTACTCTGGACGTTCCGTTATCGTCGTCGGACCAAAACTCAAGCTTCATCAATGCGGCTTGCCAAAATCCATGGCTCTCGAACTTTTCAAACCATTCGTTATCGGGAAATTGATTCGCGACGGATATGCCCATAACATCAAGAATGCTGAAAAACTCATTCAGGCCGGCAAGAAAGAGGTATGGGATATTCTGGAAGAGGTAACGCATGATCGTTATGTACTTTTAAATCGTGCTCCAACCCTTCATCGTCTTGGAATTCAGGCTTTCCAACCGGTACTCGTTGAAGGAAAAGCCATTCAAATTCATCCCCTCGTATGTGCCGCCTTCAATGCGGATTTCGATGGAGACCAGATGGCCGTCCACGTTCCTCTTTCCCAACCAGCTCAAAATGAAGCGCACACCCTCATGGTTTCTGCCAACAACCTTCTTAAACCATCAGCCGGTGAACCAATCGTAACGCCAGCGCAAGATATGGTACTGGGATGTTACTACCTAACCAAAATGACCAAAGGCAAAAAAGGTGAAGGCATGAAATTTGCTGACATCAATGAAGCCATACTCGCCTATCGTTTAGGATTCGTCGATCTCCAGGCCGTAATAACCGCACGTATTGGTAATGAGTTGAAAGAAACAACTGTAGGACGAATGATTATCAACACTTTCATTCCAAAACCTCTTGGCTACATCAATGAAACGATCGGAAAAAAGGAACTGACCAACCTGATATCTGACTGTTTCGATCGATGTGGAACCCGAAGCACAAGTATTTTATGTGACGATCTCAAACGAATCGGATTCCAATTTGCGACTCGATCTGGTCTTTCAATCGGAGCTGACGACATGGCTATCCCGGAAGAAAAAAACAAGATGGTGGCTGATGCAGCAGAAGCGGTTAAAAAAATTACCGACTTCTTCAACAAGGGTTTAATCACGGACGATGAACGATATACCCACACGATTAAAGTATGGGCACAGGCCAAATCAGAAATTACCGTCGCCATGATCAAAGGTATTCAGGAAGAAAACGATCTTCACTACATGATCAACTCTGGAGCCCGTGGTAACTGGGGACAAATCACACAGCTTTGCGGTATTAAAGGACTGGTAGCAAACCCGGCTGGTAGAACTATCGAACTTCCGATTCAATCCAACTTGAAAGAAGGATTTACCATTTTGGAATACTTCATTGCGACACACGGAGGACGTAAAGGTAAATCTGATACGGCTCTTAAAACAGCTGAGGCGGGTTACCTTACACGTCGTCTCGTCGATGCCGTACAAGATATCATCATCCGTGAATTCGATTGCGGATCAAAACATTCACATTTGGTGACTCAGGAGGAAAGTGAAAGAATTGGAGAACACTTTGAAAATCGCATCTATGGACGTGTATTGGCTGAAGGCGTGGTCGATAAAAAAACAGGGGAAGTCATCATCGAAAAAGGAAGAGAAATCGATAAAGACACGATTAAACTCATTCGAAAACATAAAATCAGCGAGGTATCCGTTCGATCAGTTATCACCTGTCAAACCCGTGGAGGAGTTTGCGTCAAATGTTATGGCAAAGATTTGGGAACCAACGCCACGGTAGAAATAGGAACTGCCGTCGGTATTATTGCCGCACAAAGTATCGGTGAACCGGGAACACAGCTTACCATGCGAACATTCCACATGGGAGGTGTTGCGGGAGAAGGAGATATCACTCAAGGTCTCACCCGTGTTGAAGAACTTTTCGAAGCAAGAAGTCCGAAAAACCCGGCCGTTCTCAGCGAAATAGATTGTATCGTAAAACACACCCATAAAGGCAATCACACCGAAATAAGTGTTACATCGGAATCTTCCGTAGAAATCGACTACGAATTAGCATCAGACTTCACTCCAGTAGTACAGGTAGGAGATAAAGTGAAACCAAAAGACGTATTGGCAAAAAATGAAAGCAACAAGAGTGTTATCCGGGCTGAAGAAAACGGAAAAGTAAAAGCTATCGAAGGCGAGAAGATCGTCATATTGAGTGCCGACACCGTAGAAAAAGTTTACAAAGTCCCATTCGGTCGAACGATAAAAGTACGCGATAAAGGAAAAGTGGTAAAAGGACAGTCTTTAACGAGCGGCCATTTGAATTTGCGTGAATTGATGCGGCTCAGCAACCTTTATACCGTTCAAAAATACATCATCACCGAAGTTCAGAGCATCTATGCTTCACAGGGACAAACTATTAACGACAAACATATTGAAATTATTGCCCGTCAAATGCTCTCAAAAGTTCGTGTGGTAGATGCCGGAGATACGGAATTGCTCCCCGGTGAATTAGTCGACATAATGCGCTTCGATGAATGTAATAAGAACGCAGGTGATAATAAAAAGAAAGCACGAGGCGATCGTCTTCTCCTTGGACTTACAAGAGTCTCACTCTGTACTGACAGCTGGTTATCAGCGGCATCCTTCCAGGAAACCATCAGAGTACTCGTTGAAGCCTCAACAACAAATCGAATGGACGGCCTCGATGGTCTCAAAGAAAACGTTATCATTGGTAAACTTATCCCGGCAGGACATACCTATCGTAAACGTCATCCCGAATTACTTTCCAAAACAGAGGCCGCTAAAACAGGCAATACAGAGGAAATGATTGTGGAACAAGAAACAAATTCAAAATATGCGGTTGTATAAAAAGCCTTGCCTTGAATGGTTATTTTGGGTACATTATCCCGCGCATACCTCAACAATTCTCTAAAAACCTATGTCAACCATAAATCAACTCGTTCGTAAAGCACGTCGTCAAAAAGAAAGAAAGAGTAAAGCTGCAGCTCTGCTGTACAGTTTCAACACTCTCAAAAACAAGACGAATAAATTGGGTGGACCACAAAAACGCGGAGTTTGTCTGAAAGTCGGTACTATGACTCCAAAAAAACCGAACTCGGCGCTCCGAAAATTCGCAAAAGTACGTCTTACGAACGGAATTGAAGTGAATGCTTACATCCCGGGTGAAGGACACAATTTACAAGAGCACTCGGTAGTATTGATTCGTGGAGGAAGAGTTAAAGATTTACCAGGTGTACGTTATCACATCATTCGAGGCAAGCTTGATACTCAAGGCGTTCAAAATAGAAAACAGGGACGCTCTCTCTATGGTACTAAAAGACCAAAATCCTAAACTCACTACTTTATAATTTCAAAATACCGTGGCTCAGAAACGTTGCATCTACATACCGGAAGGTTCAAATCCTCTTCAAGAAAAGTTCATTAACTACATAATGAAGGAGGGCAAGAAAAATGTTGCTCGAAAAATTTTCGCTGAAACACTCGAAATAATCGGCAAAAAAGAGAAAAACCCTGAAAAAGTGTTTGAAAAAGCTCTCGACAATATCAAACCAACCATTGAAGTAAAAGCAAAACGTATCGGTGGAGCGGTATACCAGATTCCTATCGAAGTAAAACCGGCCCGCCAACTTACCTTGGCTTGCCGCTGGCTCATGGGAGCTGCCCGTGAAAAAAAGGGAGCTCAAATGGCAAAAAAACTGGCTGATGAACTATTGGCAGCATCCATCGGTGAAGGTTCAGCCATAAAGAAAAAAGAGGACACCATAAAGATGGCGCAAGCTAATAAAGCGTTTGCTCACTTCGCAAAATATTAACCTCAGTGTTAAAAGCTGTACTTATTGACTGCATTCCTCCTTCTCTTTCCAAAGAAGAAGCAAACTTTCGAATGGCAGAAGCCGAAAGTTTGATCAAAACCTTTGGAGGAGTTGTTTTGGTAAAAAAAATACAAAAAAAACTCCTGCCAAATTACAAAACTTACATCGGCAGCGGAAAAGTAGAGGAGATCATTGAGGAAAACAAAACACTCAAAGCCAACATAGTCATCATTAATAACGAGCTGAAACCTCAACAAACCTACAACCTGAGTGAAATGTTCCGGCTCCATAATCTTAAAGTTTGGGATCGGATTGATCTCATCCTCAAAATTTTTCAAAAACATGCTACCACCAAAGAAGCGAGACTTGAAATAGAGCTTGCCAGCATAAAACACATGGGGCCACGAATATATGGAATGGGAATGCAACTCACAAGGCAGGGAGGAGGAATCGGGACAAAAGGAGTTGGGGAAACCAACCTCGAGTTCATGAAACGTCATCTGTCGAAAGCCGAATATCGCATAAAACAGGAACTGGAAACCTGCAAGAAAGTACGAGAGGTTCATCGTGAAGCCAGAAAACGGAAAGATATGAAAACGGTGGGCATAATAGGGTACACCAATGCGGGCAAAAGCAGTCTTCTCAACACCCTCACACACAAAGGAGCCTACGTTGCTGACAAACTCTTCGCCACCCTCGATACCCGAATAGGAAAAATGTACCTCGGCGAAAATACGTTTCAAAAAGATTTACCACCTTTAGAAATACTCATATCGGATACCATCGGCTTTATTCAAAACCTTCCGACAACCCTCATAAAATCCTTTCAATCAACCCTTGAAGAAACCATACAGGCCGACCTGCTTTTGCATGTCATCGACATAAGTGACCCAAAATTTCTCGTCAAAATAAAAGTGGTAAACGAAATACTGGAACAAATCGATGCGCTTCAAAAACCAGCCATCTATGTTTTTAACAAAACAGATGTACTGGAAAGCGATATTACCTATAAACCGACCATCGCCTCACTAAAAAAGGAGTTCAAAAAGTTCCAACCCGTTTTTATATCCGCCCATACCGGAAAAAATATCGATATATTAAAAGAAAAAATTATTGGTCATTTTAAAAGAAGCACCTCTAAAATTCACAATACGAACAAGAAATAAAACAATACCAAAACTATAAAAAAATGTTACAGTAAACGGCGGTAGGAAAATCTACCTTTTAATGAATCACCTCATATGGAAAAGAAGATCCACATATTAATTGTTGATGACGATCCCCTCTTACGACGCCTCTTCGGAGGCTATTTAGCCAAAGCAGGATACGAAACGATATACGCCACCAATGGAAATGATGGTCGGGAAACTGCCCGAAGAT
>CAYSYL010000002.1:0-38680 GCA_964435355.1 uncultured Candidatus Peribacteria bacterium
ATCAAGGACGGCCCAAGCTATGAGACGGGTTACGGTGGCGCGTAACATGGTTCTTTGAAAAACTTTCGGATCTTTCCCTTCTTTTACGGGGGCTTCCAAGAGTGTTTCCAAGTTATTGGCCCGATCCAGAAGTTTTGCTATGAGAGTTATTTGTCTTTTATCATCTTTGGTGAGAGCGTTGAGTCGTATTAAGAAAGCGTCTAATTTACTATCGGTGTCTTCCGGAAAATCGATGAAAGTTTTTCGTGGAGTTTGAATGTTCTGGGGATTTATTTCTAAGCCAGCATAATACTTCTCTAAACTTGCTTGATCAACCGGCTCTTCAAGCGTTGGAAGAGTATGGGGATATAGCTTGGATTTTATAAGAATTTCTCTCATTTTTTTTGGACCGGCGATATTTTGTTTCAGAGCGGTATTGAGTTCTTCCTTATGGAAAATGGTATTTTTCGATAAGGCCCTCAATATGCCTCGAAGCCATTGTCTTGTTTTCTGTTTGATGAGAGAAAGAAATTTCTCTCGTATCTCTTTTTTAATTTTGTGAAATCCTGCTTTGATATCCTGACTAAGAGTGCTATCGACGGTGTCGGTTCTTCCCGCCAAAAATTCGTCAATAAGCTCTTCGAGTGGTTCATCCGCGTCTTCATCGATATCGTGCAGTACGGTAGCCGTCACGCCTAATATGAAGTCGCTTTCCATTCGCGATTCCTCGATAATATAAGGGGTAACATCCTGGATGTAGGCCCCCATGACGGCTAACGGGTGTGTCCAATAAGCTACATTCCCTTTTCTTCTGAGACGCCCTTTTTTCTGTTGATGATGAACAGCCTTTGCGATGGTAGCTGCTTGGTGAGTCGTATCAATAAGACGCAAGTATCGGTTTCTTATCATGATTTCATGTCGTCTGGGATGGTCGAGGGCTAAGATAGACTCTCCTCTTGCTGTTTCGGGGCCATTTGATTCTAAAAAATCCGGTTCTCCTTTTTTTTCCAGAAGCATTTCATAATAAAGCCGGAGTGCTAAAAGATAGTTTTTATCAGCACGATAAAAATTCCAACGCAATCCTCTTTCTTCCGCTTTCCACATTCCCAGTTCGGTTAAATCTCTCTCTTCTCCTTCCATCACGGGCCCATTACTTTGGATTGCCTCAAACCCTTTCTGGAACTTAGTTCTGATGGCAGCTCTCCGTTCGCTCAATTCTATCACCACCTTTGGTTCTTCCGAGAAATTATCGTTTACTGGTTCTTGTTGCCATTTTCTCGTGAGAGCTTTGTGGGCTACCTCCCAAGCCATTCGCGCTTTTAGGACTCCCCCCCATATACTTTTCAATCGCTCTTTATGAGCTTCTGGAATATCTTTTTCTAAAGCATCGAAGCCTAGTTCTGCAGGTATTCTCATGTGCTCTTTTTCCAAAGCCAAGAAAAAAGCGCTTTCGAGAGTGGCGCACTTCGCAATATCTTGATTGAACGGATATCTTTCACTGAGTTCATGGGCATACTGGACTGCTAAGATCCGATCTTCCTGGTTACGACTGAGGGCTTCCATTCGATATTATTTAAGGAGGGAGGTGTTTTATGTAAAGACTTTCATAGCACGTCTATATTTACTGAAATTATGCCGTCCCTATTTTGTTGGAATAGGGGACTCCTTCAAGATCTAAAATTTGCGTAAAAGGGTTATAGGGAACCGGCGATTAAAAAATATCTAGAGTGAGAAGAGCCCACGACGGTATATATCCCATTCGAATGGGCTCATTTTAGAGTTCTTTTTTAGCTTATATATCCCGTATTTAGAAAGCTGCCTTGGAATGTCGTCATGAGTGTGGACGCCCGGACCCACGAAAAGTTAAACAGCGATGGGATTCTATAGTCGCTTTTTGGTTTTTGCAAATTGTAAAGTTTGTATCCATCGCTTGACTCAATGTATACAAACTACTATACTTTGTATACATATTTTAAAAGATAGATACAAACTATGAAGTCAGTTGAAATTGGCATTTATAGACAACAAAAAGAGGGTTTTAAAGCTTTTATTCCTAACCCCTTCCCTCCAAAGGAAGGTTTTGACTTTGATGCGGGAATATTAAAGAAAAACGATCAAGCCACAAGATTGCTCGGAAAACTTGATGGTATCACAAAACTATTACCTGACGCCGATTTCTTCCTTTTAATGTATTTGCGCAAAGATGCTGCCTCTTCAAGCCAGATTGAAGGAACACAGGCAACGATGATCGATGCCATCGAAGCGGAAGCGAAAGTAAATACGAAGGTTCCAGCCGACGTCGATGATATTTTACACTATATTAACGCTCTCAATTATGGGATGAAACGTGTTACGAAGGATGATTTCCCGATATCACTTCGATTCATAAAAGAACTCCATAAAAAATTGATGGATCAAGCGCGAGCCACACACTTCTCTGATCCAGGCGAATTCCGTAAAAGCCAGAACTGGATTGGGGGAACAAGGCCGGATAACGCCCGTTTCGTTCCACCTCCCGTTGAAGAAATGCGGACGGCGCTTAATGAGCTCGAAAAATTCCTGCATGGAAACGATACGACATTAACGCTCATTAAAGCCGGGCTTCTCCACGCTCAATTCGAAACTATCCATCCTTTTCTCGATGGCAATGGAAGAACCGGGCGAATGCTTATCACCTTCTATTTATGGAAGGAAGGTTTCCTCGAAAAACCTGTTTTATTTCTATCGTCATTCTTCAAAAAACACCAAGAGTTATACTACGAAAAACTGTCTAATTACCATAATGGCAAGGTTTCGGAGTGGATAGATTTTTTTCTTGATGGAGTAATAGAAATCGCAAATGAAGCTATAGACATCGTTGGCAAAATAACCGTGCTTCGCGAAAAAGACAGGCAAAAGATTCAAAAACTTGGAACTCGCGCAGTTGAGAGTGCCTCGGTAATTTTACCAAAATTGTATGCCCAACCTATCGTGAATGTGGCTCTTGTCCAAAAATGGACCGGCTACACCAGAGCAGGAGCGCAGCGTGTTATCGACCGCTTTATTGAAATGAAAATCCTTTCTCCCAAAGACGAGGACAAGAAATATGGCCAATCGTATGCTTACAAAGAGTATCTTGCCATTTTTCAGGATAGTAAAAAGTAAAATCTTATGACACATTCACTGTTGTTAAAAATCGGCAATACTTACAAAGTGTCAGACTCACTAAATCGTGAATATACGATAGTATTAGATCTATACAAAAACCATAATCATGAAAGAAAGCCCCTTTATCATTATAATGGAGAAGAAAAAGCGGATGATATAGTTATCACTATTCAAAACGACGATCCTCCACCTTATCCGTCACCGTATGCAGGAACTATTGAAAAAAAATGGCACGTTATGCGAAAGAACTGCATTTTACATTTTACCGTACTAGATAAAACAAGCGTTAAATTGGAGTTAGAAGAAAAATAAATTACAGGAAATATCAAATTTAAGAAAACAAGCCCAGGCACTTGTGCAACCCCATTCAAGGCAGTACTTTTTTGGAAGGCGTTTTTGGCTTATAGAAGCTCTGATTTAGAAAGCTGTTTCGGAATGAGCAGTATGGCGCAGACGCACACACCCGTGAAAGTTGAACAGCGAACTAAATATTAAGATAAGTTTTAGCAATTTGCAAAACTAAGAAAATAATCAAGCTAAGCACTAATTATCAGCCATAACCTTTAATCAGTCTTTGTCTGTTGATAGGATACAATCATTTCCGTAAAACAAAGAATCAAATTATAGGTTTTATCAATCCATTCACTGAAAAATTGATCAATCGGATAATATTTATCGGCGTCTCCCCTATCTCCCGTAAGATAATTAGGTATTCTTATTTGATTGTGCACTATTAACCAGGCAGTATGAGAAGGATAGCCCGTCATATCCTTTTTCATTTGAGAAAAGTTGAATGCCTCAATTCTTGGAACCAAAGAACAGGCAAATGAGTTGTCATGAGAATTTATAGCTGCATACGTACTGATACCACCCATGTGATGAACAATATTCCTATAGGGAAATACTTCATTTTTTACCCACTCATGGCAAATGTCCAAACAAGGCGACGGAGTAATACCCTTAGCCTGAAGCACCTCTTTAACTTTTTGTATAAAACGCGTTTTTTGTAAAGAAACATCCGCACCCTTAAAGTCTAACCGTAAAAAATGATTAATAGTCGTTGCCATAGCATCAGCACAAGCCAGGACAGAATTTAAATAATTTTCTAATAAAAAATCGCTATAGATATCGTCTGTTTTCTTGTCTTGTAGTAAGGAATTAACCTTGAGCAATCTCCAAAATCGCATGGAAAAGTTTCCAATAAATCCACAATCCAACATACGTTCCTGCCGCTCATCTGAATGGCTTAATTCGGTAAAAGGAGGTCGATCAAAGTATTGTTTCAATTCAGGTAATCTATTGAACCAAAATGATTCACGTAAATAATTTGTCATGACAGATTATTAAAGGAGCATAGTTACAAAACAGTTTATGCAAGCTCTTGGCAGCCGCTTCTCTCATATTTGCTGGTATTGAGTTCGCCATAATTAAGCCGTGGGAATAAGTTTATTGGGCATATAATCACTTACATGAATCATATTGTGTATTAGCTTTTTTAGCCAAATTAGATTGTGGGTAAAGCTTATAACATAGTAGCTTCAGCCCATTATCTCGATGCAAAATGAAATTTTCAACTTGAGCATTATTACATAAAGGCCCAATAAGATGTTGGAAATTTATTCTGATATCCTCCATGGTAAGTAAGCCAGTTTTACACTGCTGGTATACATCTTCAAAACCATTTAAGTATAAGCCTAAATAGAATTCATTTTCGATATGTTCTCCATTTTGCAATTTTCGAATAACAAGAGAATTATGATCATCAAATTTATAAAAATCTTGATAAAGAGTATTAATTACATCAAAGGCTAGCTTTTTCCTCTCTAATTCCAGTTGTAAATTAGAATTATGTACTGTAGCTGAACTTATATCATTTGCTGCTTTACTAATATCATTCGCAGTACTACTTAATTGCCAGGTTCCATATGTAAAAATACAGCCAATGAATAAGAGTAATAATTCGCCTATAGCAATTTTCTGGTCGATCGACAATTTTCTATATTTATCCCAGCAAACAATAACTAAAATAATGATTATTAAGCCTATAAGTAAAAAGAAATTCATTCGGTATATGAAACAAAATATTTATTTTTCCATCAGTGATAAAGATATAAAAGCTAGTGAAGTATTGGCAGTTATACGTCTTCCAAACTCCTAGCAATCATCTCCGCAGCCTTAGCTCGTGATAACCCTTCCGTCGGCATACTACCGTCAATATCGATGCCCAAGGATTTCGCTTTATCAATATACGTTTCATACCAAACAGCAGTTTGCCCATCAGGCTTTAGGCCAAATGTTTCCAGAGCGATCTTTAAAGCTTCGACATAATTCACCTCCTGAACTGGTTTGAAAGTACCATCAGCATATCCTCCAACAAACCCCTGCGCCTTCGCAAAACAAACGGGTTTGGTATACCACTGATCTTTTTGAATGTCCTTAAAACAGTTTTGATTATAGCTGTCATCAATTGTCGGATACTTAGCTCCCACTACTATTTTTAAAAGCTCAGCACGGTTTAAAATCCTGAAAGGCTGATAGGTACCGTCGGGATACCCGGAAATGATATTTTTCTCTTTCAAAAGTTCAATAGAAGATTCGAAAGGAGTAGTACTATCAACGTCACTAAAAACGGATGATGGCATCGAAGGCTCAGGTGGTACAACAGGTTCCGGAGCAGGTGGTTGAATCTCGAGCTCGGAAGGAGAACCGGCGCACATCACCATCGAAGAGTAAGAAACCGAACTATTTTCCCAACCGTCCTTGCATATAACGCTACCGTCGCTATCTGCACCCGCGCTACAATCCACTCCTCCATGCCCAGAACAGGCGCCAGAAGTTGCAAATGCAAAAGGAATAATAAAAGATACGCTCACAAAAAGCGCCACGGCTGTTAAAAGGGAAAATGGTTTCTTCATATAGTGCAACAAAAATATTAAAATTCTCTAAAATATTAATCTAACAAGATTTCCTTCAAAAGAAGGATGCGATGACAAAAAGTAGAAATGATGAATAAAAACTTGTCGAATTTGAAGTATAATTAAGGCAACTTTAATTACTTCAATGAAAAGCGTTCGAAACAAATGGCATTGGCCAGAGCTAAAACTGGAATTCTTTAGATCAAACTTTGCCGAAGTAAAAGGATTTTTTCAGGAACAATACGACGCTCCAGAGGCTCTTAAAGAATCCAGGCGGGGATATACTGGTCGGGGTACTGGGACTTGAACCCAGGGCCTCACCCACCCCATGGGTGCGCGCTAGCCAACTGCGCCATACCCCGACGTTGTGTGCCGCAGCCAGGAACAATTTTTATCTTTTCGTCGCTATGCTGGGCGCGCGGGCATCAATATACCAAAAAAATGCCTTATTTGAAATATTTCACTTCGGCTGCTACGGTTTTGCCGTCGACGATTTCAATTTCGGCGTATGATTTTCGCTTTTTTCGCATATCTTTATATACTTCGAATTCGCTGCGCCAGGTGTCGGTCACTAGAATGCGCATGTTGCCATGGTTAAACTGGTTGACGCTGTGGTAATGACCTAAAATCAAATATTTTCGGTCTGCGTATTTTTTGAGGAGTAATTTGATGTTTTCCTTTAAAAATGTGTCATCATCCAATACTTCCAAACCGTGATTCCAAATGTGTCGAATGAAACGACGGAAGGGCGCACGATAAGTTGGATCGTAAAAACGCAGAAAGGGGTTCACTAAAATGTGTTTCACGATCAAATCCCGGAACATTTTTTGAGCATAGTCGTGCAGCTTTTCATTGTCACGGAAATACTGATGACGTGGAACGAGCGCTTCTTCGCGAGGAAATTTTTTCTTCAGCTCCACCAGGTGAGTGAAGCAGGCGTAAGCTCCCCATGGAAGATTCAGGATTTTTTTTCGACGATAGTGGAGAAATGGCTTATTTGTGTCGGAGGCGAAAAAAGTGTCGATCAGGTGACCGTGTTCGAAGTGTAAATCTCCTGTGTCATAGCCATAACCGAAATGGACGTGGGTATGATTTTCGAGGGAAGACCGGAGTTTATTCTGAACGGAAGGCCAGATGAGATCCGCGTCGTGATTGCCGATGACGAAAAATATCTGATGGTTTTCGTTTTTGAGAAAATTGCGGAGTGCTTCAAATACGGCTGGATGACTTCGGATTACTTCATCCATTTTCCACAGCGAAATTTCTTCGGTAATGTAACGAGGATATTTGCCGTGGTAGGCCATTTTTAGAAAGTCGAAACTGTCTCCGTTGAAAAGAAGGGTAATTTTTTGATCTGTATGCTCTTTTGCTTCTCGACTGATGAAAGTGAAAAAACGGATGAGGTCGGTATCGTCTGAAAAATCGTCAGTAATGTCTCCGCGGCCCATTTCTACGTCGCTGATGGCAAAAATTTTTTCTTTCATCGTTTTTTAGGGGTCACAATAACAATATTTTGCGGGATATCTATTTCTGCGTAATATTTTTCGCCTGTTTTCATGCCGGTTGAGGGACCCCCATCGAGATTGAGAACGGAATGGAGCGAAAGAGAACGGAATTCGGGACTATCTTTTAGCAGTTGAGCAAACTCATAGAGTGATGACATATTATCACGATTGAAAAAAGTTTGCTTCAGTATAATTACTACTATTTTGCCATCTTTATCAAGACCTATCGCCGTTCGACTCGCTTTTTTGTGATCATCACTTTTTATCCCGATTTCCCGTTTTTCGTTGAGGAGAATCGGGCCATTTTGTATAGCGAAAATAAAAGGACTCATGTCAGTTATTTGGTTTGGATCGTAGAGTTTCGGACGGTTATTTTTATCGATGGTAAAAATGCCGTTTAATAGCTCGGCCTCTGAACTTTTATGGAGCAGTTTCTCTTGACTGATAAGTAAACCGGTTGGTTTGAAATCTTTTGTAAAAAAATTCCCGTTAAAGGTGAGGAAGGAATGATTCTCTTCATGTATTTTTTCAATAGTTTTGGCTTCCACACGACTGGTATTTTGTACGATTTGCAAATCGTATTTTAAGGGATCGATGATGGCTACTACTAAACTTTTTGGCTCTTGCTTTTGAACAGATGCTTTTATGAGGCTGATTTTTAATCCGGGAGCCATCTCTTTCCATTCCGTTTTTGTTTCACGGGTCGCATAGTAGAGTACGCCTGATGCTACGAGAAAAATGACGGCAAGGAGTAATACAATGTAACGTTTCATACAATCGAAGGATTTTATAATTCAATGAAATGTACCGGACTTCCGTGCCAATCGAAGAATTTTTTCATATCTTCACGCTTTACTTCGAGAGTTTCAGTATTTATGTTCGGATGAAAATTGAGATACTCATTTTTCCACAGGCCTTCATCAACAATGATGACGACCTCTTTATTTTTATCGTGAATCAGGGCGAAAGGGGATACCGAACCGGGAGTGACTCCCAAATGTTTCAATAACCTTTCTGGAGATGCAAAGCTCATTTCTGACTCATTCAGAAGTGTTGCCAATTTTTTCAGATCCGCTTTTTTCGTGCTTTCAATAACGACAAGGTAATGTTTGAGTCCTTTTCGGTTCCGAAGGAAAAGATTTTTGCTTTGCCCTCCCCGCATGTTTTTATTATATGGTTCCGCATCCTCGCAGGTAAAAAGGGGAGGGTGCGTATGTTTTTTATAGGCAATGTGCAGTTCTTCCAGTATGTGATAAAGATCGGGCATGTTGAAAGAATACGAAACGTCGTTTCTTTTGGCAATAAGAGTTTCGAAAGTAAGAGCACTAAGCATAGAGTTAGTGAAGCTCTTCACATTATTGAAACTTTCTGGCAAGGTATGGAGGTCATCATTATTATGAAATTTTATTGGGGGAATTTTTAGATGATGCGGGGTGTAGCGCAGTTGGCTAGCGCGCAGCGTTCGGGTCGCTGAGGTCGTGGGTTCAAGTCCCGCCACCCCGACCAAGTCCAGCTTCAGCTGGAGTAAAATATAATTATGGAGTCGAGAATCGAATGGGTGTTTATAATCTACTACTTTCCTGTTTTTATTTTTCAAAAATGGAGGTAAAACGGCCTTCAGAGATAACTTTTACTACCTCTTCCGGCTCAAAAACTCTTCAATTATTCCTGAATCAAAAGGGGTGTTTTTAGAAGTAGTGAGAGGGTATCAGTCAGGATTTTGCTGAGGAAATTTTCTTCACGAAATATTCACGGTGACTTCAAGCTCTCTTCATGAAGAGTGGCTATAATGGCATTATGAACCAATTGGCCAGTTGATGTTCTCATTTACTTCATAATTTTTACTTCTATGAAAAATAAAGAAAAATATATGGTGGTTGCCGGATTGGCGGTTACCGCTTTGGGACTTTTAAATGCCTCTTCTTTTGATACCGTTTTTGCTCAGACGATTACTTCGGCTTCTGACTCAGCAGTGACCCAGATGAGTGAGCGCCCTCTTCTTAAAAATATTCAGCGCCAGGTGAAAAATATCGATAATGGGGTTGTTGTCACCATGACTTCAACGGATGCCGATACGGTTAAAAAGCTTCAGTCGAAGGATCGGCCAAAGTTCCCTCAGGATAAACTGGCTGATAAGAATATTACCGTGACCCAATCGAATATTACGAATGGTGTCCAGCTCACCATCACTTCTACTGACGCCACCATGGTAAAAACTATTCAGGAAAGGGAGGCGCAGGGTGGATTTATGGGAAAAGGCCATGGGATGTTCGGTCAGAAGGGTATGCTTAAAAATCTCGATCGATCTGTTACGAATGTCGCTAATGGCGTTGAAATCACCATGACTTCAACGGATGCTGATACGGTTACCAAACTTCAGGCTATGGAACGCCCAAAATTTCCGGAAAAGGTTTTAGCGGATAAAAATATTACGGTTACCCAGACCAATATCACGAATGGCGTGCGTGTCACTATTACTTCGACTGATGCTGATACGGTGAAAACCATTCAGGAGAGAGAACAGCAACATTCCTTCCAAGAAGCGAAGGGTTTGGGTATGATGGGACGAGGGCATAGGCATGGCATGTTTAATCATAAAAACACCGTGACGACCAGTTCAGCAATCAACAGCTAAGGCCTTATGTATCATGTCATTTTTTGAAGAGTTAAAGCTCCGACGACGATTATGTCCTAGGAATCGCTCGGAGCTTATGACTCTTCCTTACTTATTTTATGAATCAAAACATTTTCAAAAAAATATTGCTCATTGATGATGAAAAACCTATTGCTGAGACCATTGCTGCCTATGCAAAAAAAGAGAATATGGAGATCGTTTATGCCGATAACGGAGAAACTGGATTGAAGATTTTTTCTGAACAAACCTTTGATATGGTCATTGTGGATTGGATGTTGCCGGGTATGTCTGGCCTTGAGATTATTAAGGCGATTCGGGATAAAAATGATGTGCCGATATTGATGTTAAGTGCGCGGAATGATGAAACGGATGTTGTGGTTGGGCTGGAGCTGGGGGCTGATGATTATATGACGAAACCTTTTGGACCACGTGAGTTGATGGCTCGTATCCATTCTCTTTTCCGACGTTCCAATAAAACTTTGACTGAAGAAAACGATGTTGTGTGTGGCGATTTGGTTTTTTCTTTTTCTAAGAAGGAGGTTTTGAAAAATGGGAAACCGGTTCGTCTCACGCCTGCCGAGTTTAGGATTTTGGAGGAACTTTATGCCCATAGGGATAAAGTTGTTTCTCGGGAAGACTTGATGGTAAAGGCTCTGGGATATCATGATTTCCTTAATGATCGAACGCTGGATACCCATATCAAGAACCTTCGAAAAAAAATTGAAAACAGTCCGCAGGATCCTCAGATTATTAAAACCGTGAGGGAAGCGGGATTTAAATTTACTTTCATTTCTCCTCTATGAAATTGCAGGCTAAATTTACGCTCAGTTTTATACTTTTCGTTTGTATTACGATCGTTATCAGTTTTCTTCTGATTAACTGGAATTTGCAATCTGAATTTGATCGTTTTGTCCAGCAGCGGGTTCAAAATCGCACTCTTATTATTGAGCGAAAAGCCATGGATCAAATAATGTTTATACGGCCGGTCCGGGAAACTCCTGAAGAGCGATTTTCACGAACGGTCAGTGACTCTTTGATATTGGCGGGTATTATAGATGTGTTGGTTGCCATGATTTTCGCTTATTTTTTGAGCAATGTATTGTTGCGTCGTATCAAGAGTTTGGAGGCTGCCATGAAGCAATATATGAAGGACGGTCAATCAAAGGCTGTTGTTCATGGGGCGAGTGATGAAGTGGATGATTTGGCAACCATGTATAATCTTCTTATTGAAAAGATCGCGAAAGAAGAAAAAATTCGCCGGGACTTTTTTGTCGATATGTCTCACGAACTTCGAACACCTCTCACCTCTGTAAAAGGTTACCTTGAGGGACTTATTGATCATATTTTCGATCAGACGAAAGAAACGGAAATTCATACCAAAGCTTTGAACGAAACGGATCGCATGATTTATCTGGTAAAAGAGACGACGTCGCTTTCTAAACTTGAATCGGATCCGCCCGAACTTTCTTTGGAGGAGATTGATTTGAGGAGTTTTACTGTAGAGGTCCGAGATATGTTTTCCGCTGATATCGAGCAAAAGAAATTATCCGTCAGAATTGAAGGAGGTGCTCACGTTTTGATTGATCGGTATAAATTCAAACAGGTCTTCATTAATCTTTTTGATAATGCCATTCATTATTCTCCCGAAAATGCCGCTATCGTTATTTCGATGGAGGAAAAAGAGGGTTTGATTTCCTGGAGTATCCGAAATCCCCTCATAACGCAACCATCATTTGAGGTCGAGCATTTATTTGAGCGGTTTTACCGTGCGGATAAGTCCCGAAAGCATGATGCAAAAAAGCCTCATTTGGGCATAGGACTTACTATTGTAAAGAAGATTGTTGAGCAGCATGGAGGAACTATTACGGCCCGGATGGAGAATGAACATATTGTCTTTGAGATTTTGTTTGCAACAAAAGGTTGACTTTGGAGCTTTTTTGGCTATGATAGCTCTGCTTTTTAGTATTTCGATATGCCTATTGGAAAAAGTCAGTTTGCCGCTTGGTACTGCACTACCTGCAACGCCGCTAATTATACTCTTGTGTACAACAAAAAAAGTAACGAGAAGATCAAGCGTGAGTTAAAGAAATTTTGCAAGACTGAACGAAAACGCGTTATTCACAAAAGAAAAGATCTCAAGAGCGGTAAAAAATAGTATTTTATATCACTGTATCCCTTGTTTTATGAAAGTTTCACTTTTTCGTGTCTCTTTTTTTGCAGTTCTTGCTTTTTTACTTGTCGGCTGCAGTTCCCGCCAGTCCGTTGATGCCGTCAATTATAATAATAAGATTGTCCAGATGCAGTCTCAGGTTGTAGAAAGCATTATAAGTTTTACCAGCTCTTTGCCGGGTCGTGATAAGAAGGTTTTAGATGAGAAAAATGAGCAATTAAGAACGGTTTTGGATGAAAAGATAAAGGAGCTGAACGAACTTCAGGCTTTTCCTGAAGATCAGGGTTTGAAAGCGGTAGCTATGGAGTTTTTTCTTCATTATAAATCTTTGGCGGATAATGAATATAAAACTATGATGGAATTTTACCTTAAGCCGAAATTAACGGATGAGGAAATTGAAAAGGCAAAAGCTTTGGCTCAAGACATGACTAAAAAAGAAGAAGAGTTGGATACGAAATTTATGCTGGTTCAGCAGGCTTTTGCTAAGAAGTATAATGTTCCTTTGGTTGAAAATACTCTTTCGAAATAAATATGATTTTATAACGGTTCTGCGGAGAGCATCATATCCTGTCCCATCATCTTGAAGCAGTATATCCGATATGGTTTTTTATCTTCGAATGCCTCGTATACTTCCGGTTCATTCGTGTACATTTTCGTACCCTGAACTTCGATGCAATAGGCCTGTAATGAAGTTTGAGAGATTCCTTCGATCGCTTTGATTTTCGCTCCGCTTGCCTCCATTATTGATATTTTGACAGGGCCTTCCACGCTTTTTATCGTAATAGTCCCTTTCATTATTTGTGCGGTTTTCTGTTTCGAATAATGATATATTCCGGCATACAACAGGATAGTTCCGATAATTATTCCAGGAAGCAGGAGTGGATTCTCTTTAAAAACTGGCCCCATTTCTTCATATTGGCTCACTATCCCAATAGCCATGATAACTCCCACGGCCCCCATAATTTTTATCATTGTTTTTTGATTTTTTTCAAATTTTTCACCGAGATGTTTTTTTTGCGAGTCTGATACGGCCCCATTTTTATTCATTTCAAGATCCTGTTCGGTAAAGTGGAGAGCCGTCATGAGTTGTTCGAGGGGAGTGGATGGCATATGAAATATGAGGTAGGATATAATTGCTTCTGAAATTATTAAACTATTCCCATGAATTTTCAATCCCCGCGCTACGGGTCTCTTCTTTTTTTTATCGGACGTTTTGAACAGACGAAGGATGCCTCCCTGCCTCCCTTCATTGCCGGCCCCTTGAAAGAACTGGCCCACGATGTGAAAAATATCAAAACTTCTTATGACCGGGCGATGTCACTTATTGTTTTGAGTCTGGCGTATAAATTATTTGGTGTTCAGGAGTATAAATCGGCCCTGGAATTTTTGGCGACGAGCGGAAAGCAGCATGCTTCTCACGATGCGCTGCAGGATTTTGCATGGAATATTTTAGAAGGGACTGGGCTGATTTTGGCATATCGAATATTGAAGGATGTTCAATGGCTCGATGAAGCCCGGTCGATTTTTGTTACATCTTATAAACAGATTCGTGAATCTTTCAATAGCAAGAATGAGGAGTATTTGTCTTACTATGTGACGCTTCTTCTTCTAGTTACCTATCTTCATGAGGAGGAGCCGCAATATATTGAAGTTATAGGTTGGCTCCGGGAGAAGGTGGGCGGATTTTTTGATAATAATCAGTGGTTTTTGAAGAGAGTTAATGGCGTGTGTTCCGATAAGGCGTATTTTTCGGATTATCCGTTTATTTCTTTCGCCTCGCTTGCAGAATGGGCTTTACTTCGGAGTGACCATCTTCTTGAAAAGCCGGAAGAAAAACGGATGCTTACGTATTTTATTCCTTTGGAAAGTGATTTTGCCAATCTTGTCGTGTGGTGGAAGAATGGCTTTTCACATATGATTCATGGGCCAGCTCTGAATTTGGTTTCTTTGCCTTTCGGTAGTGTTTTTGCACATGGCCCCCGATTTATGGACTGTTATAAAAAAATGTGCCGGATGTTTAAGACGGAAGAGGATTTGGCAAAGATTTTATAATCTGTTCTTTATTTTCCTGGTTTTTGCTCAGCAAATTTGACGGAATGTCTTTTATCCTCAATAATGTCTACTTGTCTATCACTTTTCATATTTTATGGCGGAAAATCTGGTGATTGTTGAGTCTCCGGCAAAGGCAAAAACTATCTCGAAAATTTTAGGTAAAAATTATACCGTTCGGGCTTCCATGGGCCATGTTCGCGATTTGCCGAAATCGAAAATGGGAATCGATATTGACCATGATTTTCAGCCGGATTATTTAATTCCTGCTGAAAAGAAAAAAGTTATTAAGGAGCTGAAAGGGTTTTTGAAAAAAGATACCACCCTCTATGTGGCGACTGATGAAGATCGTGAAGGAGAGGCGATTGGCTGGCATTTATTGCAAGCTCTTGATGTTAATACCAAGAAGCGTGAGGTCAAACGCATTGTTTTTCATGAAATCACCTCGGGAGCCATTAAAGATGCTCTGAAAAATCCCCGCGATATTGATCAAAATCTCGTGGATGCTCAACAGGCACGACGGGTTCTGGATCGTTTGGTGGGTTATGAACTCTCTCCGCTTTTATGGAAAAAGATTCGCTACGGACTTTCCGCCGGCCGTGTTCAAAGCGTGGCTGTTCGCTTGCTGGTAGAGAGAGAACGTGAAATTCGTGCTTTTAAACCTGAGGAGTACTGGACGATTACCGCGAATTTTTTGAAAGGAAATGACTCCTTTGAGGCGACTCTTAACAAGTTTAAGGGGAAGGATGTCGTTTTACATAACGGTAAAGATTCCGACCAGGTTTTGAGTGAGCTGAAGGGTGCTACCTATGAAGTTACCAAGGTGGAGGAAAAGGAAGTAAAGCGATATCCGGCTCCTCCTTTTACCACATCGACTTTGCAGCAGGAAGCTTCCCGCAAACTTGGGTTTTCCGTTAAAAAGACCATGACGCTTGCGCAACAGTTATATGAAGGCGTGGAGCTTGGTAGTGGCGTTACCGGTCTTATTACCTATATGCGTACGGATTCCGTTAATTTGTCTCAGGTGGCTTTGAAACAGGCGCAAGAGGTGATTACGAAAGATTTCGGGAAAGAGTATGGATTGGATACTCCCCGCTCTTTTAAATCCAAGAAAGGGGCTCAGGAGGCGCACGAAGCAATCCGTCCAGTGGATCTTTCCTTGAAGCCGGAAGAGGTTGAACAGTATCTGGATAAGGATCAGTTGCGATTGTATGAACTTGTATGGAAAAGAACGCTTGCCTGCCAAATGAAAGAGGCTCGTCTTAACGCGTTGGGGGTGGATATTACGCCTTCAGTTTCCGGGAAAAAACTGGAATATATTTTTCGTGCCACTGGTCAGACAATTGAGTTTGCCGGCTTCATGCGTGCTTATGTCGAAGGTTCTGACAAGCCTGAAGAGGAGTTGGCGGATCAGGAAAAGTTGTTGCCGAAACTTCAGGAAGGCGATAATGTGAAGGCAAAAGAACTTCTTCCTCTTCAACATTTTACCAAACCTCCCGCCCGTTATACGGAAGCAAGCTTGGTTAAAAAATTGGAATCTGAAGGCATCGGCCGTCCGTCAACGTATGCTCCTACCATAACTACGATTATGACCCGGGGGTATGTCGAGAAAGAAGCGAAACAATTGAAACCGACGGATCTTGCCGAAGTGGTGACTGATATGCTCGTGAATCATTTCGCCGATATTGTGGATTATAAGTTTACGGCGGAAATGGAAGATACCCTGGATTTAATTGCTGAGGGTAAGAAGAAATGGGCTCCCGTTATGGCAGAATTTTATAAACCTTTTCATAAAGTGATTGAAGAAAAACAGAAAACTTTGAAGAAAGAGGATATCGTCAATTTGGAAGAAACAGATGAGAAGTGTGAAAAATGTGGCAATAAGATGATCGTGAAATTGGGCCGATTCGGGAAATTTTTATCCTGCTCTAACTACCCCGAGTGTAAGAATGCCCGGCCACTCGCCGGTGGTGGGAAGGGAGAACCTGCCGAAAAAAGTGAGGAGCGGAAAGCGCTTGAAAAGAAATTCAGTGATAAGAAATGTGAAAAGTGTGGAAGTCCTATGGAAATAAAGACAGGACGTTATGGTGAGTTTTTGGGATGTAGCGGGTATCCGAAATGTAAGAATATCCAGCCTATCGTGAAGTTTGCCGGGGTCAAATGTCCAGAATGTGGAGAGGGGCAGATGATTGAACGCCGTGCCCGAAAGTCAGGTAAACTTTTTTATGGTTGCAATAAGTATCCGGCTTGTAAATCTGCACTGTGGGATAAACCGACGGGGGAAAATTGTAAAACATGCGGCGCTTTGATGATCGAGAAAAAGGGAGCGGTTATGTGTAGTAAAGACGCTTCCCATTGATTTTAAGGCCAAGTTTAAAAATTGGCTCTTGCGGCGTTGAAAATTTAAGAGCAGCTCACCGTATTTTTAATACGGCTTGCTTTGCTCTTAAATTTTCGCCTTGCCATAGCCAATTTTTAAACTTGGCCTGTGTGCTTACTGAGATCACTGTTGAATGTCATTAAATGTGGAAAAAATTAAAGAGCAGCTCACCGTATTTTGGATAGTTCTTCTTCTAAAATTTGCAGGTTTGTAGTATAATTAACGGATAGAATTTAATTTGCTACTATGAACTTGTTAAAAACTTTTGCATTGGTTTTGGTGGGTTTTGCTTTTTTTTCATTTGCCCACCCTGTTTTTGTGTATGCCGATGCGTCTGCCTGTGAAGACATCACCGGGAGCAGTCATAATTTGGGGAATAGTGGAGTTTTTCATTTTGATGCTCCTTACGAACCCGATGCTCAATATGCCGCCTGCGCTAAAAATCTCGGCAATGGAACCATTCAGCTCCAGGGATGGGTTTGGAATAGCAATCTTCAGTGGGTGAGTCTTTATTGTGGAGACGAAGCTAATGATAATGCGCCTCCTTATACTAATTTGGGACTTGATTGTGGTAACCAAAAATATGGCATAACAGTCGATAGTGATGATGGAGAGTTTCACGGATTGGCATGGGGAGATAATACGGAATGGATCAGCTTCAATTGTGCGGATGATGGAATCGGTTGTACCGGAACGAATGCCTATAAAGTGAAGGCCTCTCTTGAACCGGGCTGTATGGGATTAATTTATGGAGACCCGTCGGTTTCTTTACCGGAAGGATGTTCTCCTCATACCTATAACGAAAGCTCGGCCTGGAGCGACAGTGTTCACTGGTTTGATTTAACCGGAGTTATTTTGCCCTTTAGTACAATCCTGGTACCGCCGACACCTCCATTGGATGCCCAGGTAGAGGTAAAAACTATGCCTGAAGCTTTACAAGTTACTATTATTGATACGGCTACTGGAAATTATGTTGTTGACGATTCTCATCCTTACCAGGTGACTCTTACGCCGGTTTGGGCTGCTGATACCGTTAAAATGGATCAAACCCTTCCTCCCAATGCACCGGGGGGTACGGGAAATTTTGTTGATAATAATAACGGAGCGGTAACGAAGCCCTTGAGTGATGAAGATTTTACTTTTGGTGGATCTTTCTATTCGGCAAGCGTTACTTCAAAAGCTCCTACAAGTAATGCGAACTATTATATGGATTATAACGAACCGGCTTTTTATAATGAAATTTTCATTCTTCCACCTCCCGGATTTACTCCGGTTCAACCGAACCAATTGATACTTAGCGGCGTGAAGGTAGCTATAAAAAATATGGAGACAGGGGATTGTGTCTTGCCTCAGGCTTCCGGGCCATGTCCTGATGGGGTTTTGTACCCTCCCGTCAATGGAAATGAGTACACCTTTTTGCCCCTTATAAATTTTTCACAATTTGATGCCCCTGGGTCTAAGAATTATATTAATTTAGTGGCTGGCACTTCTGCTCCGTTTCCTTTTACACCCACGTGTATGGCGCCTGATCCGGCTATTTGCAATGCCGCTACCGTGGATTTTTCCCTTTCGGCTGATGCTCCTTTTGTATTGGTTAAGCCGCAAGGTGATAATGGCGCCACTGTTGATGACCCTCAAAACTTTTCTCTTTCTTATTCAACTTTTAATCCTATTGGCGATTCTTTTCAATTGGCCGCTGTGTGCTCTCAAGAGGCCTGCCAAGGGTACGGAAACAATCTTTCGGTTTATACGACGGTATCGTACCCTGTCGGAGGGCAGACTGTTAAGTATTTTTCGGCCAAACTCCCACGCGTTCCTGGGACTCTTGTTCTTAATCCCGCTATTTCCGTCAAAGGAAATGTTTATTCAACCGGCATTACCAATCCGAATACCGATATAACGGCTGTTAAATCTTTAGGGGATGTTAGTACGAACATTTATCGTGACGTCATTTTCCGCAATGTTTCCAATATTATCGCGGGAGTTATGACTCCAGCATCTCAAACGGTTACTCTTTCCACTGACATTAACGGGAAAGGGTTTAAAGGAGGTGGGGTTGGTTTATTGAAAGAAGATGATGGTACTCCCCGGGTTTATTATTTTCGAGGAGATGTCGTCTTAGATGATCAAGATAATGATCCCGAAACCGATATTACCTGGAAAGGGGAACGGACCATTATCGTGGTGGGAGGCAATGTTTATATTAACAGCAGTTTATATAATCCTTCCGGGGTCGCCCCTAAACCAAAATTGGGAATTATTGTTCTCAAAGATTCCAGCGCTTCTCCTGCTTCCCAGGTTTCCAAAGGGAATGTCTATATTGGTCCTAAGGTTCGTAATATCCAGGCAAATATTTTTGCCGATGGAAGCGTCTTCCCTTACAATCAAGTCAGTAACGATGTGTCGATTAATCCTAACGGTGAGCCATATTTCGAAGGCGAATCGGATCGTGAGATATATCTTCAAAATCAGTTGTATATCGAGGGATCTATCGCTTCATGGAATACTATCGGAGGATCTTCGGCGCAGCCTGCCCCTTTGCTTGGGAATGGAAAAACTGAAAGTCCTGTTGCCGGGGCTTATGGATCGGCTCCTTACGGCCGATCACGGGCGCGTTTGTATGATTTGAATTTCTTACGATATTTCGGACTTGCCTTTCAACGAGTGGACGGTAACCCCGTAGATCAGCAAAATGATCCTCCCGGCAGTCCGAATTATTTAGAGTCCCGTTATGTTTTGCAGGAGGTAAATGGGCATGGTGGTGATCTTGTTTTGAATCAAGCGGGTGCCGCTAAAGGTCTATCTCCTAATGATTTTAATGCCGTTTACATTACATCGGATCCGCCGACTCCAACATTGCCAGGATTTGCCACTCAACCCGGATTTAATTTGCAACAAAGACCGCAATAAGGTTTTAAGGAAAAAAAGTCCCTCCGGCTTAATATGACCTGAGGGACTTTTTAATGGGTAAATTTTATATTTTTTATTTGGTGGTTTATTCCTTATACCATTCCAAATTTACTTCCGGATATTTTTTAAGTTCTTTTACCATTATTTTCTGGATAGCCTGAAGCTGTTTCTTGTCCGGAGCTTCAAAGCGCAATGTTAGATTAGGACTGGTGTTTGAGCAGCGGATGGCTCCCCACGACTTATCGTCAAAATTTACCCGAACGCCATCGATCGTGATGCAGCGATGGGTTCTGGTGAAGCGTTCCGTGAGCGCTTTAACGATTTGAAATTTTTTTTCATCCGGACAAAATGCTTTGAATTCGGGAGTTGTTTCCATTTGAGGGAGGTCCTTGAAATGTTCCGAAAATTTTCGTTCTGATTGGGAAAGAATATCTAAAATCTTGCAGGCGGCGAAGAATGCGTCATCGAAGCCATAATAGTTATAATACTGTTTCCCAAAGAACATGTGCCCACTGATTTCTCCGGCAAGAGGAGCATCGATTTCCCGCATTTTTGTTTCGATGAAAGAATGGCCTGTTTTACTCATGATTGGCATCCCCCCCATTTCCGTAATTTCATTAATCAATATTTGAGAAACTTTGACATCAAAAACTATTTGGCTTTGGGGTTTGTGGGTGAGAAGATCACGGGCTAGTAGCAGTAATAAATAATCAGCGGAATAATGTTTTCCATTCTCATCCACGATTCCAACTCTGTCTCCATCACCATCGAATCCGATTCCCAGATCCGCGTTGTTTTTTCTGACGGTTTCAGCTAAATCCAGCATATTTTTTTCTTCTTCCGGATTTGCTTCATGGTGGGGATAGTTGCCGTCTAATTCACAATAAAGTTCGATTACTTCGCACCCTATGGCGCGTAAAAGTCGTGGTGCAAATTTTCCGGCGACGCCATTGCCGGTATCGACGACTATTTTGAATGGTCGTTTAAGTTTTATTCGACTTTGAACATCTTTTAAATAATCGTCGAAGTTGTCTTCTTTCATTTTGAGTGTCGCAATGCCGATTTCGAAATCCTCGTCCTGGATGAGTTTTAAAATTTCCTGCAATTCATCCCCGCATATTGAATGGGCCATTTTTCCCACTATTTTTACCCCGTTATACTCTTTGGGATTGTGACTGGCCGTTATGTTTACTCCACTATCCATTTCATAACGGGATACGGCATAGTACAGGAGTGGGGAGGTGGAGAGGCCTATATCGACAACATCTATCCCTGTTGAAAGAATTCCCTCAATAAAAGCTTTTTGTAACGTTTCACTGTGCAGTCGATTGTCTCGCCCGATCATCATGTTTTTGGTTCCGTACTTTCTTTTCAGATGGGTACCCGTTCCTTTTCCAATGAGTTTGATGGTTTCCGGTGTGAGATCAGATTTTTTATCATTTTCTTCTGAGGCGATGCCTCGAATGTCGTAGGCACGGAATATGAGGGGGTTGATTTTCATGTGGAACAATAAAAGAAGCCACTATTTTATGCTTTAACAGTGGCCAGAGTACCAAAAATATCCTTATTTGACAAGTGTTAAATTCAGTACATAATCGATTTCCGTTTTGATATTTATTCAGCTCAATATTGTGCTGAAATTCTGAAGTGGTGGTTTATAAAAATGGTGATCAGTGAGCTTTAGCCTTTTATTATTAGAGCCATCAAGTTTATGGTGACAGTCCGATTTCCTTGAGTTTCTTATAGCGTATAGGTTATTCGATGTTAAGGCGACGGAAGGCATGGGCCGCATCCCTTTTGGTGACTGAAGTTTCTGGTTGGAATTTATTCGATATTTTTATGAAAGGATCCGGAAGGAGGTTTTGTTTGGCATTTAAGTTTGCTCCGGCGGTAAACCAAGTTTGGGTTGGGACATCGGTGTAGGAGGAGTAAGTATCTTGCGAAGTACAATCATTTCCCAGGAGCCGGCAGACCATGGTAACAAATTGGGCTCTGTTCGTTATATCTTCAGGTCCAAAATGGCCGGGAGCCGGTGGACCTTTATATCCGGTGATCATTTTTTCTTGTACGCCGGCGCACACCACTTGTCCTACTTTTGCCACCGTTCCTTCTTCTGTTAATGCTTTTACGTCAGGGAAGGGGTCTTGGCCGTTACAATAATCTTGGCTATTGTGAAACTTTCCAAACTTTTTCAAGACCGCTTCAGCGGTAGTGGCACGGTCTATTTTATTCTCCGGATGGAATTTCCCATCCTCTTCAAGCAACAAGATGTTATTTCTTGTCACATCTTGAATTGCTTTGCAGTCAGGATCGGAGTTGGTTATATCTGGAATCCCTTCACAGATATCCGGAAAAAAGGATACGTCCGGTTTTTTGGTAAAATCGGTTTGTGAACCACCGCAATCTGTTAGCGCGATGGCTCCGACGACTCCTACCATTCTTAATGCTGGAGGAAAATTTTTCATAGTGAAAATTTAAAATATAAATAAAAAGTGAAAGCTTATTCCTAATGATATTTAAACTATCCCAATTAATGATCGAGCGCGAAAAAAAATATGGAAGAATAAAAATAGTTCTTCACTTAGCAGCATTAGCTTGCCGGCGATTCATGTCTCAATAAATGTCGAAATTTTCTCTCCATTGATTATTTCTCCGCTTCCTGGATGGCTTTCAAACGGTTGAGGCCGTCCCATTTTTTAATAAGAAGGGCGACACTTTTTGGAACAAGGGTTTCCCAAGCTTGATCTTGCAACATTTTTTCACGGATGCGGGTGCCGGAAATTTTCAGCTCTTTTTCCACCTCAATGACAGGGTGAGGAGTTTTTGAGCTTTGATTATGAATTTGAAAGAGATATTTTACCGTTTCCGATCCTGTGTAGATTTTTTCAAATGGCGGGATGTAAAGCTCCAAATGTTGTATCCAGAGGGCAAAATTATCGATGTTGCGAATAGTGACGATATCGTATTTTTCACGGGCGATTTTTTGATTATCAAGAGCCGCTTCTATCATTTGAAATCTTTCGCTACAGGTAAAAGGATTGTCTGGCCGAAAGTTCGCTTCGCTACTTCCTATGCCTATAAAAAGTCGATCATTTTCTTTTACCGCTTTAGTAATGACGGAAAGGTGTCCCAAGTGGAAAGGTTGAAATCGGCCGATAAAAAGTGCATTCATGTTAGCGTCTTATTTTTAAAATGGGAGGAGTTTGGCTTTTGTGCTTATTATTTTCAACTCTTTTGAAAATCGCATGGACGAGCGGAGCATTAATTCCCCTTTCAAGTAAACCTTCTCTTCCAAGATCCAGGCGTTTTAAAATTGGGTCCAATTCGCTGTAGCTGGCTCCCAGTTCACTTTCGTCGGTTTGTCCGGGGTAGAGTTCGGCCGTCGGAGCTTTTTCAATGATTTCACGTGGTAAGCCAACGTAATCGGCCAGGGCAAACACTTCATCTTTGTATAAATCTCCCAATACTTCAATGTCGGCAGCAAAATCGCCGTATTTTGTTCCATATCCCAGAAGCATTTCACTTCGGTTGGATGTTCCAAGCACCAGGGCGTTTTCACTGTTGGCATAATGATATAAAAGTACCATCCGAATTCTTGCTTTGAGGTTTTGTCTTGCAAGAGTACTCGGTTTCCAGGGGAGATGTCCGAAACTTACGAGTAAAGGATTGAGTGGAACTGAGTAGAAAGTTACTCCGCAGGCTTCGCTTAGTTTTTTTGCGTGGAGTATGTTTTTATGGGAAGAAACTCCTGCTTCGGGCATGGAAATGGCAGTAATTTTATCAGCTCCCAGAGCATCAACGGCTAATTTTAGGGTTAATGATGAGTCCACGCCTCCACTGACTCCGAGGGTTGCCCGCAAAAGGCCACTTTTTTTGAAGTATTTTTGCAGTCCTTTCACGAGTTGTTCATATATTTCCTGCATGGTTTTTAAAAACAGCTTTTTTTAAAAATTTAATATTTTTTCAGACTTCGTTTTATTTCCAGATTTTGCGCTTTCTTTTTGAGTTCTTCCCTTCGATCATATTTTTTCTTGCCGCGACATAGGGCGATAGTCACTTTAATCCGATTATGGCTTACATGAAAATCTAAAGGAACAGCGGTGATTCCTTTTGTTTCCAATACCTCTTTTAGGTGGAAAATTTCTTTTTCATGAAGAAGGAGTTTACGTTTTTGTGTGGGGTTGTAATCTTTTTGTGGTGCTTGTTTATAAGGAGAAATATGAATGTTGCGGGTAAAGACTTCGTTTTTATCACTGATTTCGACAAAGCTTCCTTTAAGGTTTATTTGACCTCCTCGCGCTGATTTCACTTCTGCTCCGGACAAAACGATGCCAGCCTCGAATTTTTCGAGGATTTCATATTCTGCAAAAGCTTTGCGATTTTGGGCAAGCACGGAGAGATTTTAGGGAGTGATCCGATAAATGGTTCGTGGAAATGGAATGGTGGCTCGAATATGTTCAAGACCGCAGATCCAAGAGACGACTCTTTCCAGACCGAGTCCAAAGCCGCTGTGCGGTACGGATCCATATTTTCGCAAATCCAGGTACCATTGGAAAAATTCTACCGGCAAATTATGCTCTTTGATTCTTTGGAGGAGGGTGTCGTAGTCGTCTTCACGCTGGCTACCTCCAATGATTTCTCCATACCCTTCAGGAGCGAGAAGATCCACACAGAGAGCTTTTTCCACATCCTTCGGGTCACGTTTCATGTAGAATGCCTTAACTTTGGCCGGGTATTTCTCCACGAAAATCGGTTTATCGTATTTTTTTGTGAGGAGCGTTTCGTCATCTCCTCCCAGATCGTCATCTTCTTTGATATCGGAACCCATTTCGCGGAGTTCTTTTACCACTTCTGCATGTGTTTTTCGGATAAAAGGTGGGACTATTTTTTTGAGCGGTTCAATGTTTCTTTCAAGTACCATGAGATCCTGCGTATTTTTTTCCAGCACTTTTTTGACAATGTGAGTCAGAAGCTCTTCTTCAATTCGGATGTTGTCTTCGTGTTCGGCAAAAGCGGTTTCGACATCGAGCATCCAAAATTCCGTCAGATGACGTCTGGTTTTGGATTTCTCTGCTCGGAAAACCGGCCCGAAGTCGAAACATTTTCCCACGCCGAAGATGGCCGCTTCGATGTAGAGTTGTCCCGACTGGCTTAAATAAGCTTTTCCCAAATCGAAGTATTCCATTTCGAAAAGTTCGGTCGTTCCTTCGCAAGCATTGGGAGTTAAAATCGGGGAGTCGATTTTTATGTACCCTTCATTATTGAGGTATTCATAGATCGCATTAATGATGGTATTTCGAACGCGCTGTATGGAGGCCTGTTTGCCTGATCGTAGCCAAAGGTGCCTATTATCCAATAAAAAGTCGACGCCGTGATCTTTTTTTGAAATCGGATACTCTTCAGTGACGAGTTGAACGATTTCGATATTTTCGACATGAAGTTCGTAGGTGTTTTCGATTTTTGGATGTTTACTTACCATACCGGTTACTTTCAATGACGATTCCATTGTCAATTTTTCAGCTTTTGCCAATGTGTCAGCATCGACGCTTGAAGCTTCAACAATGGCCTGAACGGTTCCGCTTCCGTCACGAATTTGGAGAAAATAAATTTTCCCGCTTCCGCGTTTATTGAACATCCAGCCTCGGACTTGGACTTTTTGATGTACGAATTCTTTTAATGAGGAAATAGAGGTTATCATATATCTACAAAATTCAGGAATACGTGTGATACGATAGTGAAATAGCAAAAGAGTCGCAAGCAGGGCCAAAAATACTTACTTGCCTCAAGTGCCATATGATGTCGAAATTACCGGTCTTTATTTTCTGGATTTTTTCAGCAATTTTTTGAGCTTTAAAACCGGTAGCCCTATTACATTGTCATAATCGCCTTCGATTTTTTCTACCATTTTCCCTCCCACTCCTTCGATTCCGAAGCCTCCGGACATTTTTAAAACATGTTCTTGATTCAGGAGAAGCTGAATATCTTCTTCCATCAGTTTTTTAATTTTAAGACGTGTTACTTCGTGTGCACTCGAACAGCTTTTAATCCCGCCTTTTTCATCGGTCTGAATGACGGCGATTCCACTTATGACCTCGATCCATTGATTGCTCATTTTTTCCATTATTTTACGGGCCTGTGGTAAGGAGGAAGGTTTTCCAATTTTTTCATCATGCAATGCAATGAAAGTATCAGCCCCAACGATGATGGAAGAAGAGAATTGAGGAGCGATATATTCCGCTTTTCCTCTTGCCAAAAATTCCGCGAGTTCCCCGTTTTCTTTTTTTGCCCCCATGTCTTCTTCGTACCCACTTGGATATATTTCAAACGGTATTGGCAACTTTTTTATGAGTTCTTTTCTTCCGATGGAACCGGAGGCCAGGATGTATCGTAAGGATGGCATAATTTTTCGTTTGGCGACTTTAATCCATTATTGACTAACTTTCGTTGGTGCTATTAGATAAGTATCTCTTTCATTTTTTCATGCGACTCATGCGACCGTACCTTAAATATATCTTTCAACTTGCGTTGCGTCAAAAACGACTTTTTGTCCAATTGATCCTCTTTGTTGTCGCTGATACGGTATTACGACTTTCCCAGCCATATTTTCAAAAAATAATTGTCGATACATTGACGAATGGCTTTGTGGCTCACAGCCTTTCTGCGAATCAGATCTAATTATTGGTCATTAATCTTTCTATCTGGTTTTTCCGTTATGTTGGTGATCGCTTTTACCATGTGTTGGGAAATGATGCACAGTCTGATAATTATGACACCCTTATTGGTGAAAGAGGGGTCCGGCTCTCTGGCGGTGAGAAGCAACGTTTAGCTATTGCACGGGCTATTTTAAAGAATCCGGTGTTGGTAGTTTTGGATGAGCCTACGAGTGCCCTTGATAGTATTACTGAGATGAAAGTTCAAAAAGGGCTGGAAATTTTGATGGAAGGGCGTTCCACCATCACTATCGCCCACCGGCTTTCTACCGTTCGCAGTGCTGATAAAATTCTCGTTGTGAGTGGAGGTAAATTAGTAGCTATGGGGTCTCACTTGGAGCTTTTAAAAAATTGCAAGGAGTATGCCGAGATGGTAGAGCTTCAAACGGGTGGCTTTTTAGCTGATGAGTAATCGTCGGTTTTATATACCAACGTCTAATCTGCTGGTGGTTTTCACCCTCATTATTCTTCTCCTTCTTCTGAGAGAATTTTGTTGAGAGGTTGGTCATTAATGTAAATGTCAGCCTCTTTTACGGTGTAAAATTGAAGGATTGTTTCTTTCAACTGCGCTTCAAACCGTGGATTATCACATACTCCTCCAAACATGTAGGTGCCTTTCAGTTTTACGGTCGCTTTACCGTTTTCGTAAGTGACGCCTTCTACCGTGAGATTTGATAAGTGAAATGCATTGTAAAGTTCCGTTTTGTCATAATTTACCGCTTTTTCAGAGAGGAGTTTTTCAAGTGCGGCTTGGATAAGCCCTTCATTTGAAGGAAGGACTTCAAGTTCTTGTTCGACTGGGACGATGCTGTCATCACAGCCTATTTTTTTGCCGGTTTTTCCATTGTCACCCATGGCTACAAAGAAAAGTTTAACTTTCCGCAGCTCTTTTTTTTCTTCGTTTCCATTTATGGCTGCAAGACAGTCGTTGGCTCCTCCTGTTAAACAGCTTGATTCGTCATGCGGTTTGCCTCTTTCCGGGCATTTTTGTGATTGAATGCAGGCTTTGTCCGTAACAGCATCGATTTGTTTTTGAATAGTTACCTCATCGTCGTTTCCATAGGTGATCAAAATTTGATCGAGATCTTTGAATTCGTAATTTCCGAAATCGCTCTTTGATTTTCCGTTTACGAACATTTTTAATTTTTTATCATCTTTATTGCAGTATTTCGCTCCTCCTTCTGTGGCAAAACAGTCTGATGTCAGTTCCATTCCCACTGATTCAAAAAAATCCTTCAGAGTTATGCCGCTCATATGTTGGTGAATGACTTCTCCATCCATGTCATGAAGATGAACAAAATTGCTGATAAGTTTATCTTTGGTGGACATGTATTTTTCCTGGGCGAAATTTAGTGGCGTATTGTTGAGATACACTTTGAAGTCGGCATGATTATGGACATCACCGAGAATTGGCAGCTTTTTCTCTTCCTGGCAGCCCGTTAAAAAGAGCAGAAGAAAAATAAATATGGTGGTGAGAAAAATGGGAGAGCGGGATTTTTTCATGGCATGGTTATAAGGATCTTTTTTTAAGATACCATTGTCTTTTATTTTCCGGAAATTTTTCGATGGCATACCGTAGCATGGTCCGTGGCATTTTGGCCGCATATTTTTCAAGAAACTCTTCTTCAGCGGATATTGAACATCTTTTTCCCACCTCTCGAAGCATCCATCCTACCGCTTTATGAATTAAATCATGTTCGTCTTTTATAAGTCGGGTGGCAATTTTAAGTGTCAGATTTGGATCACCATGTTTTATGCAATGAAAGGTCGAGATTATGGCTATCCTTCTTTCCCATATATTTTCTGATTCTGCCATTTTCAGGAGAAGATTTTTGGGGAAATTATTTTTACAAAGATAGCTTCCGATAATGTACTCCGCGCTGGTGTCGACAAGATCCCAGTTATTTATATATTTGAGATTTTTTAAATAAAATGAATAGGCTTCTTCTGGTTCTTTTTTACTTTTTTTCGTCAATAGAATAAGGGCGCAGAGCCGGGCTTCATGGACAGGACTTTCTATAAGTTTCTGCAGTTCGAATAATGAAATGGAATCAAATTTTTTTGCTATTTCACGCGTTTCGGGAACTGTCACTCCCAGAAATATGTCACCTTCGGCGTACTCTCCTTTTCCGGTTTTAAAGAAACGCTGTGAATGTAGAGCTTTTTCAGGGTGAGCTTTTCCTTTGAGCAATTCCGTAATTTGTAATGCTTTCATGGCTGTTCTATTATTTATTCTGGAAGCCAGTATGATTGAATTTTATTTTTTAACAAATTTTTATGAAAAATCTGAAAAGCATTTCAGGCATTTTATTAGTGGGCTTGTTGTCGATTAATTCAGCTTTCCCTGCACTTGCCGATGTTTTGCCTGAAGGGAAAAAGTATGTCGAAAGTTGCGCTATCATGGCCGGAGATTTTCCTAAAATTGCATTGGTGGCAGTCGAAACGGGTCCCACGCTTTCGGAGCCAAATGTTTATGAGTACAAACCTGAAGGAGATGTGTGTTTAGATGTCGGTTATAAGTTCAATACCCTTACCATTTATGCTTTGGATGTCCAAAATTATAAGGGTAAAAAAAGTGTGGCTGGTTATGATGTCACCAAGGATCCTTATGCCTATAAGACCAGTATTCCTCTTGATGTGAGTGATAAGCTGGTTGAGATGAATGATCCTACTCAATACTTGCACCGTGAGTATCTTATTCATGGGGTTGATAATCAAAAGAAACAGTTAGTGATTGCTCTTGCCGCTGAGGTGACGGACCTTATGGTGGCTGATTATCGAAATGCACCTCCTGCCGGTTTGGATGATCATATTATTATCCCTCAAGAATCAGCTTCTTTCACGGATGTCCCTTTGAACTCTCCTTACTACAATGCCGTGCAATATCTGAAGACGGCGGGAATTGTCGGCGGTTATCCGGATGGCAGTTTCAAGCCGAATAATCTTATTAATCGGGCTGAATTCACGAAAATCATTGTGGGAGCAACTCGACGTCAGCCTGATAACGGCCTTTGTCTTGAAACTTTTGCGCAAGCCGATGGAAGTTATACGGACATGTTTACTGACATCTCCTCATCTTCTGGTGCACAAGGGCCGGTCTGGTATTTAAACGATCTTTGCTATGCCAAAGTAGAGAAACTTATCTCCGGTTATCCTGATGGAAGCTTTAAGCCAGCTAACAATATAAATTTTGTTGAGGCCGCCAAGATTATTGATAACGGATTTCAATTATATGGTGATGGGGCTGCATCCCCTTGGTATGCCGTTTATGTAAATATCTTGGCTTATCACAAAGCTATACCTCAAACCATTAATCGGTTTGATCAACACATCACCCGTGGGGAAATGGCTGAAATGATCTATCGCTTGAAGGCTGAAAAAACTGATTTGCCTTCGAAAACTTATAGTGAATTGAAATAATGGAGTACGAACTACGCTTTTTACTGGCTTTATGCCTTACGGTTATTTCTGAGCTGGCGCTAGCGTTTTCCCTTAAAAGAGTAATGAAAAAACGGCTGGAGAATCTTACTTCCGGCCGTTTGATGTTGGCGGTTATGTTTGCTTCCTGCTTAACCCTTCCGTATGTTTGGTTCGTGGCGCCTTTTTTTTTACGGGAAAGGAATGTGTATATGACCCTGAGTGAACTGATTGTTTTTCTCGTAGAGGCGGGGTGGTATAGGTTTTCTCTCTTTGCCATGTGGAGATATGCTCTTATGTTTTCCTTCTTTTTGAATTTTTTTTCCGTGGTTATCGGGAAAATTTTTATGGGATGAATTTTTCCAATGACTTTTGTAGAGGAAATATATCAATTTTTACTGCCGGGAATTTCTCTTTGTAATTTCATTCTTTTGGTCGATTTCTATCCCGTATGCCTGAGTCTTTTGTGTTTTGGTTAAAAAAACATTAAAAAACTTGAAATCTTCCCGTCCCATACAAAATCATCATTGCAACTTATATAAAACGGTCCACCAGCTGGGTCGCTATCATCCGAATCAGAGCAGCCTGAATAAGCATAGCTTCCGCCATCCGGCAGTGAAGTATTGTATTCTACATTTGCGAACACATTGGTTTTTAGCCAATAATATTTCTGTTTCAGAACAGGATTTTGCTTTGCTGCTTCACGAAATATATTTCCTGCCATTACATATTCTGTAAAAGACTCTGCAAAATCTTCATGGGGGGCGCCATAATTTGAACCAAAATCAGTGCACGGGAGACTATTGCTCCCATTATATCCGTACCGAGTAATAAACTCTTTTACATCATTTGTTTTTCGTTCCAGACAGGAGGTGGAAGGATCTTGATTTAGTTTAAAGGAGATTTTATAAAATTCTGAAGTATTAATAATACCTCTATTAAGATCTGAATTGGTAATATAAAGACTATTGTCTAAATAGTGAGCATATTCATGTAAAATAACATGAGCCAAGTAAAGAGATTTTTGTATTTCAATGCTATTTCCGTCAGCACTTACTGGAAAAATATCTGGAATAAAAAGAAAATTTCCTTGATCATAGGCTTGTGGATCAGAAGGAGATCCATACACTGAGCCATCCCATTTTTGAATACTTCCATTGCACTGATAAATGATACATAGGAAATAATTTGATGGAGTTAAATTTTGAGTTAAATGAGTCGGTAAAACCTCGAGGGGATAATTAAAAATCCAACCAATATAGTCTTTAGGAATGGCCGTTTGGGAACTGGCAGCTGGTAAGGATACAAAAATGCTACCAGATTTTTTTGAATAATCTTTAATAGTCAATTCTTTGTCATATAAAAAACTATCAAGTTTTTTAAGGGCATTTATATCAAATACGGGAGTAACTGGTAAATTATTTTTTTGTTGAAATTTAGATAGAAGTGAAACCACAACATTCGCCGATTTTATACTGGAGGTATTATTTTGGTATCCAAGCATATGCAAGGAAAGAAATATCCTGTAAGGCAAAGATGCCATATATACGGCATTGGTATTGTTGTAAAGAGCTGGATTACTTACATCAAGTGTTTGTCCCTGAAGGATTTGTTGGGCCTGGGTGTTATTTTTAAATACGCTTGATTTAAGAAAATATGGCGAAGGGGTAGGAGTTGGGAAATTAATTTTTGCTTGTAGGGAAGTAGAATTTGAAAATTTATAAAGACCAAAAATAAGAATACCCAATACCATAAAACCAATCACCGTAGTATATTTTTTCAAAGCCATAGTAAAAAACAATTATAATCTAAAAATCTTTTAATTATAATACAAATAGCAATAATTATCCACTTTTTACGATGTAGATCACTGAAGATCCAAATTTTTTTCCTGGGTTTATTTTTGTGTTTTGGATACAGAGAGAAAATACCTACTTACATAAATAATTGTTCTCTTAATAAAAGCTTGAATCAAAAATTTCCCTGAACAGAAACAACGGGAAAAAATAATCCGCCAATAAAGCATATTCCATCATAAGACTTTGGAACAGTTCTTGAGATCCCTCTTCAGCTATGACTCTTTTTTTAGAAACAGATTTTCGTGATATTTTGCTTCCAAAGTTAGAATATAATGTAAAAAATTGCATTAAATAACAATAGTATGGGTTCATATCTAATAATTGGAAGACCTCAGGGGCCAAGAGTATGGGCGTGATTATTGGGCATCCGAATGGGGTGATTTGCCACAATGGTTAAAGGATGAGGAGATGTACTTAGAATTTCTTTCGGATGATCCTAAAAACTTATTAGAAAAATTAAGAGTTATTGATCTTCTCTGTACCTATGGTTCAGATCTAGGATGGACAACTCACCATAGCTATGCGTTTCCTTATTGGAAAACTCGACTGTGATGGGATGGGAAGAAGGTATCAACTGAGTACTCAATTGAATGAAAATTTAGAGGCAATTTATGAAGTAATTTTTGGAGAGGGAAGAAATGAATTAAAAGGATGGCTCAGTACAACAGAGAAAAATGGATTTATAAAACTTCTTGAAGAACTAAAAAATCACAGTGAAGAAGAAAAGTTTCGAGCGTTTAATTAGGAAAATAGCAAAAGAAGTAGATGGCGCTAGGGAAGAAGATGTCCCAGGTTTTTTCGCGTGTTGAAGGGAGACAGAAAACTTCAGCCTTGTAAAAGAGCTATTTTTAATCTGGAAGCACAAACTTTTCTACGTATTTTATTTTTGTGGTCTCCCTTGACCGAATACAAACCTTTTTGATTCAATAATAAAAATTATATATTTTAAAACATGGAAAGAATATACCCTTTTATTTATTTTGGTCATGGCACAAGCTATGCCAGAAAGGCTCTAGGCTGTTATATACTCTTTAAAAAAGAAATACCTTCAAAATTTCATAAAGATATAGAAAAAACTATCCCTATCCCTCTAAATTCTTTTTTGAATGGGGAAAACAATCAGTTTGTTTTGGAAGTAATGAATCATATGATTCTGAGATTGAAGAAATATACAAGGGAAAGGGTTCTCCATGGGATGTTTTTGAAAAAAAATTAGAACAAGAAATTATAGCGCTTCATAAAAAGTATCCACTGGAGATTTTCTATAAACCTTCAAATGCTTCACATGGTCGAATATTAAGCTCCTGGCATTCTTGGAGTATAGAACAATTGGAGGGGAAAATTATTCCTTTTTTAGATAATTTTTCAAAAAAGCATACATCTGGCCTTGATCAAAAAGCTGCTGAGCAAACATTTGAAGGTTTTTTAAATGAGCATATAAATCTTAAGCATCAATTCTCACCTTCGTTAAGTAAGAAAATAATAACAATCCTAGAACATCAAATTGATATAACTGGAGGTCATTTATACAAGAATTACATAAAAAAAATGCCCTATGAGCTTATACTGAAAGCCCGAATCATTAATCGATTACTCACTGGTCTCAATGCCAAGGAGCGCGCAAAATGCTTCGCCTCTTTATCAGCGCATTGTCAGCTTTATTGTTATGCTGATAATTACGAATGGCTTTTAAAAAATCCAAAAGAATTAGACATTCAAAAAATTCAAAATATCACGGAATCACTAAGGGGAAAAAATCCCGATCTTGTCGCATTTTTTTTAGCTGAAATATTAACAAAGCTTCCATCGATAAAAAGAGAGAATCAAATGAAATTACTGGAATACATTGAAAAATATCTTGCCAATGAAGGTTTTATAAATATTGATTTAGCAGTAAATCTTCTTTACCAATGTCATATTCTCTTACAATACAAAAAATATAAGCCTAATTTAAAGAAACTCATTCACTTTATTATGGATTTTGCCGGAACCGATCAAAATGCTATAACAAACGTCTATCTAAAACAAAACATGGAGATAGTTGTTAACCTAATGAAAAAGGTATAAATTGACATAATCTTATCTCTATTTATTTTAATTATAGTATAGGACAATATTTCGGGGAGACATCTTACAAATTTATAAATTTTATTATATCACAAAAACGCCTAACAGTGTGATGGACAAGCACTAAACCGTGTTTTGTATATTTTAATACTGGAGCTACAGATTTTTTGACTTGGTTTATTTTTGTATTTCGGATCATAAGGAAAAATTATAAAGGTTAAATTCTTTCATTTTTGGTGGAGCATGGCCGATTTTTTCGATCAATACTGCACTTGATGCTGAAAGATAGAATTTTTCGTCAAAAGCAAAGATGCCCAACTGCTCCAAATAATATTTTAAAAGCTCAAAGGTAAAACGATCTTTTACTTTACGATTGTGATATTGGTCAGTTTTTTCAAAAACCAATGGTTCGCCGGTCTCGCAAAACTCCCATTTTGCACTGTTATTACCCTGATTACTAAGTTGGATACTACGAAGAAAATTCAGAAAATGAGTTTCTGATGGGCCATACATTTCCAGAGTAAGGGCGCCATATGTTTTTTCCGGAAGAAGTTTTTCCCGATTTTCATCCGGTATGGCATTCATTTTGACGCCTTTACATTTAAGTTCCCGTGCCATGAAACTAATAACGGGAAAAGCATCGGTTCTCCGATGTCCATTATCAAAATACGCCGTCCATCTCGATGCTGTCGGAATAAAAAGATACCATCTTCTTACTACGTTTGTTAAAGGTAAAAGAGCTTTCAGCGTCTTTGCAAGAGTACCGGGAATATTTTTATGAATTATTTTGAGTTCATCCTTGTAAATTTTATTCTGTCAGTCCAAAAAACATTTGACCGCTTGAGACAAATCCGTTTCCAAAAACCCTGTTTCATAAGTTAATGGAGCTAATTGATTATGGAACAATAAACAGTCCGAAAAATTTTCCTTATCCTTTTTCATGATGGGCTTTTCATATAATTTAAAATATTTTCCATACTCTGGAGTTTTTCAAAAAACGGAAAAACATATTCGGTAAGATGTTTATAAATAGTACCTTTGAGTTGCTCAAAATCAACACTTTCATCAAGGTCATACCAATAATCATGATTATTTATAAGTATTCCTATTCGCTTACTAATATGGCATTCAGACATTGCAGGAAATTCAGGAATCGACCGTGGTACAGTACAATGTTCTCGATAAATTTCCGGGATAAATATGCTACAATTAAAGGTAAAGCTGATCTGATCTTTTGAACCATAAGCGCTTTTTTGAATATTAAAATGCCATCCAAAAGTATCAAAACCTTTATAAAAATTATAGCGCTTCTTTTTAAAACCTTTTGCCTTGAAAAGTGGAGCAATAAGATCTTTTACCATTTTCTCAAATTTATTTTCAGTGAAAGTTTTAGTAGACATTCCTTGATAAAAAATATGGTTTGCATCTAACTGCCCGTATGAATAATATATCGATTACTTTCTAGATCTTGGTTTAATCCCTCAAAAAATTGATGATCACCCAAATCATATTGAGCAACGAAATTATGTAATTGAAACATGAAATCAAGGGCCGTAAAGTTCTTATTATTTTCACTTTTGAGCGTACATTCAACTCTATCATTGGGCGGCTCATTCCAATTCATTTCTAATAATATATCCATTTCAGGTTTATCAATAACAATTTCATCCGGTTTCCATGTATCTTTCCCAATCATTTCAACTTGATATTGTTTCATGGCATTACTGAATTCTTCTTTCGAAGTATATTTTCCCTGATCAAAAGCTCAAAGGAGATTATTTAACATGGCTTGGTTATATTAAAAAAATACTGTTTTTACAGAGAATATATGAATATTAAAGAAATTGAAATTTGATTATAATAAGACGAACATTTTGAGACCATTACTTTCGGGAAACTACGCCAATAAATGTGGTAGTTCATATGATTATGAAAACTCCTAAAAAACTGCACTAACATAACCTTTGGAGATTTGTGAAGTTTTACGGTTTGGAAGGTTTTGAAACTGGAGCTACAGATTTTTCGACCTATTTTATTTTTGTGTTTACGCTTTCACGATAAATCTGAAAAAACCGATCTTTACAGGAACGTATATACTTTGTATAATAAAAATGTTTTATAATTAAAACTCTATGAAAACCCAAGTCAAACAATGGGGAAATAGTATCGCTGTAAGAATTCCGAAACTTTTTGCCGAAGAAATAGGCATTATAAATGGTTCAGCTATTGAAATAAAAATTATTGATAAAAAAATCATTGTATCAAAGCCAAAATCTAGACTGAACGAATTGCTTGAAGAAGTTACTTCTAAAAACATTCACTTCGAAACAGATACTGGATTACTTAAAGGAAAAGAAATATGGTAAAAAATTATATTCCGGAGCGAGGTGATATTGTTTTGCTTGATTTCAATCCCCAATCTGGCAAAGAACAAGCTGGAAAACGTCCTGCCGTTGTTATTTCTCCAAAAATATATAACGAAAAAGTTGGACTCGCGATTTTCTGCCCTATTACGAGCAAAATCAAAAATTATCCTTTTGAAATTGTTTTACCGAAACATATGAAAACAAAAGGAGTTATCCTGGCTGATCATGTAAAAAATCTTGATTGGTATATTCGAAAAAGCCACTTTATCGAAAAATTACCGGATAAGTGTCTCCAGGAAGTTTTGGATAAGTTAGGGTTACTTTTATTTGAATAGAGCCTCTCCTTTTTGCATTATTAAAAATCGCTCTAACAATAACCTTTGAGGGTTTGTAGGGTTTTATGGTTTGGAAGGTTTTGAATTCTGGAAGCACAAACTTTTCTACTTATTTTATTTTTGTAATTTGGCTAAAAAAATATTAAGTCCATATGCGCTGTAGCCGTTTTTGATATTCTGCCAGCGAATCTAAGCCCACTTCCTGACGCCTTGTATCAACATTTTCAGGATCGACAATGGGAAGCGGCACCATTCTGCCATCACGTCTTTGAAACTGCGTTCCATAAACCTGGGGTCTCCCCTCGCCTACAGCGATACGATCTTCAAGATAAGCAATATCCCTTGCACTAACTTCGTGCACAGGTTGAACTTTCATAAGTGCTAAACATCTTTTTTGAAACTCAAGATCATGATCAGCATGCTGAACAAGCAACCACGCATTAGAAGCACCTTCTTCGCCAACTTGAGAAATAGAAGGCCATCCAATTTCATCAATGATTTCCTTTAGTTTGGCTGTATTTTCACGATCAATATTCTCATCCCAATCATCTGGATTAGTCTGAGCCTTAGTACGCATTTGTTGATCTTTTTGGCACATGAGCCGAAGTTCTTCTCTAAGCCGCATAAACAATTCCGATTTTTCTTGCATTTCTTCAGTCATTTTCTGGTTTAGTGTAAAAAATGTAGCTAAACTAGCTTCCTGAATATTATCTTATATCTGGATAATCTTTCACTTTTCTATGAAACAGCGCTGCTCTACTAAGCTCCAACGTCTTTAAGAGGAATCCCCAAAGCCCCATTTTTGCTAACCTTCTATCCGAAACATATACCCCGACATCAGGATTTTTTAAAAAACCAATTTTTCCATGTTTTTTAAACTGCCTAAATAAAGGTGGGTGCTCTGCAGCTTTTAAACTTACATCATAGCCAGTCGTTAATTCTCCAACATCTCTTAAGAAAAAACTATTACCCTCCATACACGTTGTTTCATGGCCAGAGGTAATCATACGAGTAATATCCCAGGCCTCCTGAAGAGCCCTATATCGCCATTTATCGGAAAGCATATGGAGACGCCCAGTTCCCGCCACTAAATGTGGATTATCAGACATATAATCAGAAATAGATTGAAGCCAAGCTTCTGGATGAATAGCATCAGCATCAGTAGTAACTACGATTTCACCTTTCGCATTTCGGCGACCTATTTCACGGGCTAAAACGATTCCTTTTTTTGGTTCGTGTATGACATTAAAACCAGATGCTTCCGCAATTTGTTGTGTTCGATTGTTATAAGGTTCGCCATTACTTACAATTATAAATTCGCAATCGCGAGCTGTCTGCTGGGCTAATCCCTTAAGTGTCGCCAAAATATAGAATTCCTCGTTATAGGCTGGGACTACAACACTAAGTCGTGGATGAGTTTTAGAATCAATTTGAGGAATAACAATTGACCGTACCTCCTGGCATTTATCGGCTAACTGCTCGTCAGTAAAATGACCAACCCCAAACCTTTGAATTTCCAATATTTTATCGGGAGTATTGAACATGCTAATAAAAAGGTTTTATATATAAACCTTTAAGACACATAAATCAATGGAAATAAGACCAAACGTAATTTTTGTAACACTCAAACTTTTACACTTTTAAAATTTGCAACTCTGGAAGTTTTGAACTTTGGAACTCTGGAGCCACAGACTTTTCTACTTGGTTAATTTTTGTGTTCTGGGTAAAAAGGTAAATGCAGTATCGGCATTATACTCATCTGCTTATTTATTCACGATGATTAAAAAAAAATTTTTAATATTTACCGGCACAATCGCAATGCTTCTTTTTTTTGCTGGTTGTGATTCACCGGAGGTATCAGATATATCTCCAAAGAATAACTATAAACTATCTCTTAATTTGAAAGTTCCCAACTCCATATCTAATTTTTGGGGTGAAGTAGGAAAAAGCTATCCTGTATTTACTTCAAGCGCTTATTTTAGATATAAAGCTCATCTAGATTATTTTGAAATGCTCCAAAAACATAAAAATTTTATTAAACCTTACAATTTGAATCGAACGTCTGAAACTAATCGTACAATTGAAGTTATAGATTGTTATGATAAAAATTTCCCTACTGATGATTTTTCTTATTGGACTTCCAAGGTAATTAAACTAGAAGGTAAAAAATGTTTTCAAGGAGTTTTTTATCCTTACTACAATAATTTAGTATGGGATCCAAAAACTATGGAGGTCG
>CAYSYL010000003.1:0-14198 GCA_964435355.1 uncultured Candidatus Peribacteria bacterium
CCTCACTGCTGCCTCCCGTAGGAGTATGGACCGTGTCTCAGTTCCATTGTGGCTGATCATCCTCTCAGACCAGCTACCCGTCATAGCCTTGGTAGGCCGTTACCCCACCAACTAGCTGATAGGCCGCAGGTACCTCTTAGAGCGCATTGCTGCTTTACCCTTTCGGGACCATCCGGTATTAGCCCTTATTTCTAAAGGTTATCCCTGACTCTAAGGTAGTTACCAACGTGTTACTCACCCGTCCGCCGCTCCCAGCACGCTATTTATAAGTATTTTATAAACAGGGTGCTGGGCGCTCGACTTGCATGTGTTAGGCACACCGCCAGCGTTAATCCTGAGCTAGGATCAAACTCTTCATATAAAAAGCTTGATTAGCTTTGGCATTTCGCTTTAAAAGCGAAATAAATTTTTTTTGTGTAGTATGCTTTGTCTTTTTACAGACTAAAGCTGCGCATAGATAAACTCTATTGCATTCTAGATGTTAAAGATCCAAATGGCCCCGCCATAAATGCTGACAAGCTAGGCTTGATAGCAGAGGTATTGTAGAGAACTACTTTTACTAAGTCAACAACTTTTTAAAAGATTTTTGCAATATGTGGCAATTTCAGTTGGTACATCTACTCCTGTAGGCCCTTTGAAGCCGGGCCAACCAGCTCCACTATTTATTTCTAAAAATAAAAATTTCCCTTCTTTTTTATCATAAATAATATCGAGTCCGCAGTAGTCGAGTTGAAAAAAACGAGCCAGTTCGATTGCCATTTTTTCTATTTCACTTTTTATTGCTTCCTCAACGGCATAGGAATGTCCTCCAGCTGAGATATTGTTAACGATTTTTCCTTCTTCCGCTACTCGCTTTATGGATCCCACGGCTCTTCCTCCCAATACTATTACCCGATAATCTCCGTCATTTCTGATGTACGGTTGAAAAATATATCTTTTTATTTCTTTTGTAAGATTTTTTTCGATTTCTTCCAATGAGTGGATAAGAAATACCTCTTTTCCTTTTTCACCTTTAATAGGTTTCATGATGAAGGGGTAGGTGATCCTTCCTTCTTTTATCGCTTCTGCAGCCTTATCAATTTTATAAAATCGATAAGTATCTATTCCTTTTATAGTTGGATGAGATTTTATTAAACGCTGTTGATATCTTTTACTTCGTATTCGATAGCCGTTGTCCAATATGCTTCTATTAATAACCCGTTTATTTTTTAACATGATAGAAATTTCTTGTCGGATTTTATGGCTTCTTAAACTTGCTGAATGCCAAAAGACAAGATTTCCTGTTTTCGATAGTTTCATTTTTAAATCTTGGTCGTATGAAAGATCAAAGGATTCCGCTTCGTATCCCATGTTTGTGGCAGCTCGTACGACGGCTGGTCCGACTTGTTTGTTGTACTTGGTTATAAAACTGAGTTGCATGTGGTCAGCTAAGATATATTTCGAGTGCCCTGTTTATAACACGAAGGTAAGTTTGATTAGTATTTAATCCAAACCTTGCTTTACTGTCTACCGTTGCTTTTAATTTTCCGCCTCCCGAGACCAATTTTACTTCATATTCAGTGGGGTTTTTATCATTCGGCGTCTTGAACACTTTTATTCTTCCTGATTGAGCAGTAAATATATTTGACCCTTCTGGGTGTTGAAATCCCATTAGTTTGGCATATGCTGCTGGTATTTTTAATCCATACTGATCTCCTATTTCATTTTCTGTTGCCAATGCTAGGGGCACCTGATGTGTTGCCAGCGCTTCCGGTAAATATTTTGCAACAACAATGTGACTTCCCTTTGGAATGCCGGACACTGTCAAACCACCCTCCTTTTTTCTCATAAGTTCAAGTGGAAACTTACCAATGACTCGTAATCCAAAACTTTCGCCTGTTTCGGAATTAATTAACTCAACGACATCACCTACAGCACCGAGTTTTTCGCGATTATTTTTGGTTAAACCAATATGTCCCAATATTCCTCTTGTTGTTTCATCCACTACTTCCAGCAGTTTAACTGGTACTTCGTGTGTTTCTATTTGACCATTACTCCAAATTTGTAGATACCTTTTTTCTGAAGGTAGTTCTTCTGAATTTTCTATTGCTTCACTCATATATTTTTTTTAAAATTTTGATTAAATTATATAATATTTATCTTCCATCGTCAATTTGCATACTGGGTGGATTTCCCTATTTTATGATAAAATGGAAGAGGTATTTTTTATTATGATTGACAATGCCTACTCAACAAGATCCCTATCAAAATTCAAAGACTCGCTCTATTCAAAACAGTATTCTCGTCCCAACAGTTATTGAAAAAACACATGCTGGGGAAAGAGCTTATGATATTTATTCAAGGTTGCTTAAGGATCGTATCGTTTTTTTGGGTTCTGCTATTGATGACACGGTTGCCAATTTGATAATTGCGCAGCTTTTATTTTTACAGAGCGAGGATTCAAAGAAAGATATTACGATGTATATTCATAGCCCAGGTGGTCATGTGACCGCGGGCTTAGCTATTTATGATACCATGCAACATATTAAGCCGGATGTTTCAACGGTGTGTGTTGGTATGGCTGCATCTATGGGGGCGGTTTTGCTTGCGGGGGGCACAAAAGGTAAAAGATACTGTTTGCCAAATGCTGAAGTGATGATTCATCAACCACTAGGAGGAACTGAAGGGCAAGCGAGTGATATTTTTATTCATGCCCAGCACATTATACGGACAAAAGATCGATTGACTGATATTTTAGCGAAGCATACTGGACAAGATCATAAAACTCTCGAACGAGATATGGATCGGGATAATTTTATGACCGCCGAGCAGGCACTTAAATATCGCCTTATTGATAAGGTGGTTGCGAGTAAAACTTTATCCTAAATCTATTGCAGAGAAAAATGCTTCATTTATTTTTGGTCATGATGCGATGCCCTCATTTTAGCGTAGCATGAGTGTTGAAAGACTTACTTACGATTTTTTTTTGCTAGAGATATGGCGTGAAGCACTACCTCTTTTGCCACATCAATTCCTGTTATTTCACTTAAACCGGTAAATCCAGGATTTGCATTGACTTCAATGATGACGGGGCCCTCTTTTGAGCGCATAATATCAACTCCCGCCATATCGAGTCCAAGAGCTTGGGTTGCTTTTATCGCTATTCTTTTTTCTTCAGGCGTTACATCCGTTATTTTCGCTTCGCCTCCGAGATGTAAATTTGAACGAAATTCGCCGTTTTTTGCAGTTCTTTCCATAGCTGCCACTACTCTTTTCCCTACGACAAATACTCTATAGTCGGTGGCATTTCCTTCTTTAATAAACTGCTGAATGAGAAGCATACGCATGGATGCCCATAGGACATCAAGCGCTGAATAAAGAGATTGTTGACTTTCAAGTATTATGACTCCGTTCCCATAAGAACCAAAGGGTGATTTAACAATGACAGGATATCCTCCTAAAAGTTCGATTGCCTGGTTCAGAAATGTTAACCTTCGTACTACTACTGTTCTGGGTGAAGGAATCCCCAATTGTGTCAGTATTTGTATGGTTCGCAATTTGTTTTTTGCGCGATGGGTCGGAAGAGATTTATTGAGAACGGGTACTCCCAGCATTTCAAACTGTTTTACTAGCGTTAATTCAAGTTCTACTTTGTCCGTTATCGATGGTCTGGGAATTAAAACGTCGCACATTTTTATTGGCTTGTTTCTTTCGAGTATTTGGAATTTTCTCCCATGAAAGAACATTTGGCATTCGGGTACTTTATAAATAACGGCACGATGACCTTCGGATTCGATAGCAGTTTTTATCGCCCGAATCTCTTTGATGGTTGTGGGTGATAACCGGCCTGATGCTCTTGAGAGTGGACTGTAATCTAATATACCGATGGTTATTTTATCATTCATGAGTGATAGCTTTAGTGATTGCAAATTTTACCATTTCTTCTGCAACATCTACTCCTGTTACATTCATAATTCCTAGAAGCCCAGGGTTCGCGTTGGCTTCTATTATGACTGCCCCTTTTTTCCCTCTCATAATATCTATTCCACATACTTCAAGTCCGAGCATTTTAGTGGCACGTACTGCCAGGTCTTTTTCCTGCTTTGTAATTTCGGCTTTTTCTGCACTGCCTCCGAGAGATATATTCGATCTAAAATCTCCTTTTTGAGCCGTTCTTTTCATTGTGGCGACTACTTTATCCCCTATAACGAAAGCTCGGTAGTCAATACCTTTAGCTTCTTCAAGGTATTCCTGAATAAGAAGGATATCCCGCTGATTTTGTCCCCAAATAATATCGAGGGCTGAATAAAGGGATCTTCTGCTTTCCAGTAACGCAACCTTTCGCCCTTCCGTTCCGAAGGGAGCTTTAATGATAACCGGGTATCCACCTACTTTCTCAATGGCGCCATCCATGTATTCGAAGCGTCTTACGACAATAGTATCGGGTACTGGCAGTTTCTTTTTGGTGAGGATTTGGAGCGTACGTAATTTATTTTTCGCGTATGAGATGGAAAGGTAACGATTAATAACCGGAATCCCCATAATCTGAAACTGCTTAATAAGAGAAATTTCAAGATCAATTCCTCCGCAAAAATCCAAGCGTGGAATTAAAACATCGCATCCTTTTATTTTTTTGTTATTGTAGCAAATTTTTCCATGGGTGTTTTCGAAAATGAGCTGGCAGTTTTCCGCTTTATAAACAACCGGAATGTGTCCTAATCGCTTGATTGCTTTGTAAAGAGGACTTATGGGGTTAATGGTTTTATCGATAAGAGATGAGGCAATTTTTATAAGCTGTCCTGACTTATCGACATTGGTATAATCTAAAATCCCGATTCGCAACGGATTCATATTATTTTCTTATTGAGGCCCGGAAATGATACTGCAAGAATATTGAAATAGCAAAATGAATAAGGATTTATTTTTCTTTTTTGTATGGGTACAATGAAAATAATTTGTTTACCCTTTTGTTTTATGAACTCACGATTCTCCCGACGACTTCCTTTACTTCTTTTGGGGACGCTTTTTTTATTTTCCGGTTGTTTTAACTTTGGATCAGGATCTTCCACTACGACGGCAACTAATGATGCCCGTTTCAATCTTTATGAAAATTCTGACTACAGTTTATCAGTGCCAAAAAACTGGGATACTATCGATAAGACTCAATTTACCGCTGAAGTCCCTGAAGAGACGGATGTAGTATTCAGGAATAATGTTAAAAATGAGACGTACACAGCCGATATTGCTATCATACGACGACCTTTTCAAACATCACTTCCAAGTTTGGAATTTGCTAAATATGTTTATAACCGCCAAAGTTCAGGCCTTTATGATTTTAAGGAATTGCGGAAAGATTTAGTGAAAATCAAAGTGGCCGGAAAGGAAGAGGATACCTTTCTTTTGATTTTCGAAGCTCGTAAATCTCCAAAAGATAAGCTTTTGCGCTTTTATCAAACTTTTGGATTTAAAAATAATGTTGGGTTTATTGCTATTGGTTCATTATCTCCTCAGGAGGATGCAAATACTGCAAAATTGATTGAAGATAGCATTAAGTCTTTGGTTGTAAAGTAATTTCGTGAGTTAATTTTAAAAATATTTTTAGGTCTCCTTGTTTTTCTTTAAAATTCTATAGTATTCTTTCTTTTGTGCCGAGGTGGTGGAATTGGTAGACACGCGGGACTTAAAATCCCGTGGTAGCAATACCGTGCGGGTTCGATTCCCGCCCCCGGCACCAACCTATTATTTACAATTAGAGATTGTGAGTAGAGTAATTTTTTTTCTTACGTATGTTTTGATGTAGCTGAGTCAGAATTTTTTCCTTATTATTGCTGTTGATTTGTTTTGGTTTTTCTTATATGCGCTCGAACATCGTTGTTACTTCTGATTTTATAAAGAACGCTACGAAAAATGGAAAATGGACTGATTGGCGATGGCAGATTTCTCATATTGTTCGAAATGTAGAACAGTTTAGGGAGTATTTTTCTCTTTCTGAAGATGTATTGGCTTCTTCACATTTTGTGCGGGAGATTCGAAATGGCTCATATGACGCTATGCGTCTTACTCCCTACCTTTTATCACTCATTGATTTTCAAAACCCAAGGGACCCTATTGCTTTGCAGCACTTTCCTCAATTAGCTGAAACCCATAGGGAGGTTTTTACTTCCCGGGACCTTTGGGAGCAGGAAGAAGATTTTGTGGATGGTAATAATCGTATGGTGCAACAAAAATATCCAGATATTGTTGTCCTTCGACTTTCGAATACTTGCCATTCTTTTTGTCGATTTTGTTTTGAAAAAGAACGGACATTGCGAAGGAAAGTTTTAACTTCGGTTGCGGACGCGGCTTTTAACAAGGCACTTACTTTTATTGCGTCACAGAAAAACGTTCGTCAGGTATTGGTGAGTGGAGGGGATCCGCTCGTTATGACGGATGAGTTTTTGGCTCCTAAATTGGAACAAATCTTGAGTATCCCCCAGGTGGTTACCCTCCGTATTAATACGAGATCTTTTCTCCATAATCCTTTTCGGATTACTTCCGATTTTGCCTCTTTGCTTGGCTCATAGCAGAAAAACTCTTGGGAACGTCATGTGAGTATTAAGTGTATTGAAGTTGGTACTCACTTTAATCATCCTCGTGAAATTACCCGGGATGCACTCGATGCTATGAGACGTTTACAAAGCGAAGGAATTCAGTTGTATAATCAAACGGTTTTACTGAAGGGAATAAATGATGATGCCTCTACGTTGCACAAGCTTTTTCGAATGCTCCGAAAAGAAAACGTTCAATTGCATTACCTTTCTCATGCAATGATGGTTTATAAGACGGCTCATTTTCGCACAACGGTTCGAAAAGGACTCGAAATACTTGATGAATTGCGTTCGTCGGGTGAGTTTAGGGGACAGCTTCCTTACTATGAGATTTCTCCGCCAAGCGGTAAGCAAATGGTGACTGGATTTTCAAAGATTTTTTTTGAAGATTTTAAAATTGCGGATGGTGAAAGAATACCGATCATTCGATTTTTGAATCAAATTACTGGTCTTTGGGATGAGTATCGCGATGGATCGGTTGATTGAGGCAGCTAAAGAAGTCTTATTTCTCGAAACATTGACTTTTTTCGACATAGTGTTATATTGTGCGCTGATTTATATTTAATTTACTTTATTATGTCAGGAGGGCACGCTGAAGCTGGTCATGATGCTCACGCGGAAGCGGGGCACGGGCATGATTCCCATGAAAGTGGTGGCATTTGGGAAAGCATAAAAAAAATTGGTAGATTTATTTGGGGCAAGATTCAAGCGGTTTGGAACGCCTTTACCTTTGAAGATTATCTTCATCCCCCGGTTTCTAAGCAAAAAGCGGCGGCTCCGGCCCATGCTCCCGCAGCTCCGGCTGCACATCCGGCTCCAGCGCATTAACTCTCTCATGCCAATTAAAATTTATACTTTCGCCCATCAGTACGGTGGGCGATTTTGTTTGGTGGTTATTTTTGCAGATGATAGAATGGGCCGGTAATTATATTCTTTATTGTTTTCATTTTACTCCAAAATTTCGTTAAAATATTTTTTGACCTCCTCAGTTTTCTGATTGTGGCTCGTGCTCTTTTATCCTGGTTTCCTGGTGATAGCGTTCCAAAGCTCCGAGAAGTGTTGCACAATTCTACAGAACCAGTGTTGAATATTTTCAGAAAAGTTGTTCCCCGCATTGGCATGATGGATATTTCTCCTATTATTGCTATTTTTGCTCTCGATTTTTTAAAAACATTTCTTTTAATTATTTTGAGTAAACTTCCCCTATGAAAATTCATAACACTTTCACGGCCAAAAAAGAGGATTTCACTCCTCTCCACGAAGGCGGTGTCGGTTTATATCTGTGTGGGCCTACGGTCTATGATTTGGGCCATCTGGGTCATGGAAGGAGTGCGGTGAGTTTTGATGTTATTCGTAAGTATTTTCTTTATAAAGGGTTTAAAGTTACTTTTGTCACCAACTATACTGATATTGATGATAAAATGATTCAGAGGGCAGCTCTCATGAATATTACCGTTCCTGAGCTGGCTTTACGGATTATTCCTGAATATCAAAAGGATTATGCCGAGCTTGGTATTATGCCGGGAGATTTTCAACCATGCGCGACAGAGGTGGTTCCTGAAATTATTGAAATTATTCAAGGACTCGAAGAAAAAGGGCATACCTATGTCATTGAAGGTGATGGTGTTTATTTTGATATATCCACTTTTGAAAACTATGGAAAACTTTCGAAGCAAAAGCTCGACGAGTTAAAAAGTGGTATTCGTGTTGCTGTGAAGGAAGGGAAACGGAATCCGCAGGATTTTGTTTTGTGGAAATTTTCAAAACCGGGTGAGCCGGTGTGGAATAGTCCCTGGGGCGATGGCAGACCTGGTTGGCATATAGAATGTTCGGCCATGAGTAGTAAGTTTTTGGGGAAAACTTTTGATATTCATGGTGGAGGAGCTGATCTTACTTTCCCACACCATGAATGTGAAATTGCCCAAAGTGAAGCATGGAGCGGGCAAAAATTTGTTAACTATTGGCTTCATAACGGGTTTATCAATGTGAATAATGAAAAAATGTCGAAGTCACTTGGAAATTTTTTTACCCTGCGAGATGTTTTTAAGAAATATAAGGGACAAGTTGTCCGATATCTTTTTTTGCAGACCCATTACCGCTCCCCTATCGAGTTTTCCGTCGAACTCTTGGAGCAGTCTCGTAATAGCCTTGAGCGGATCCACGATTTCATGAGGAGGCTGGAATCTTATACAATCGATGAATCGGCTGTGAAAGCGAATGGATCGTCGTTTTCTGCATTTATTGATGAAACGCGTTCACGCTTTGAAAGATCAATGAACGACGATTTTGAAACGCCGCAAGCGTTAGCTGCTTGTTTTGACTTTATTAAAGAGATGAATCGCCTTATGGATAAAAGTGAATTAAGTGAAGGTGATAAAAAAATGGCTCTTCATCTGATAGAGGGAATGGATTCAGTATTGGGAATTTTTAAATCCGAAACTCCTGAAAAGTTGGATGAAAGTTTGCATCATTTAATCTTACTTCGAGAAGAAGCTCGTAAGTCAAAGGATTGGACTCAAGCTGATCGACTTCGGAAAGAGTTGGAATCTAAAGGTATTCAGCTGGAAGATACGGCGGCTGGAACTCTTTGGAAAAAGATATAATGAAAGTCACTCTTCGTCATCAATAAAGCCATCAGATCTGGTGGCTTCCTCTACATAGGTGGCTATGTGGAGATCTATTTTATTTCCTTTTAGATTGAAATAAATAGATATGAGCCGGCCTTCTTCTGTTAGTAAATAACACTGGTGAGTGCATTTATCTAGGAAAATGTGATTTTCTTCACCTGGATTTTTAATAGTGAGCTTGTCTAAGTCTTTATCGTCAATATGGATGGCATTTCTTCTCAATTTTTCTGCTATTTCCAGAGTTTTTTGGAGCAGAGCAAGATTTGTCAGCGATGTATAATCAAAACTATTAACATTTTGGTCGGGGTCGTCGGGATCAGCGATGAATTTATCTTCTACTCTCGCATTTTCTTCAGCATAAATATCGATGTCGGGATTTATGACCATTCCATCTTTTTGTTCTCCATCTCTCGTGTATGTCCCGGTTGCAAGTAACTGTTTTTGTCTTAAGACTGCGCTAGTGTTTTCTGTTAAACCTTGAAAAGTTTCTCCTGTTTCTGAAAAATTAAATCCTGTTCGTTGAACTACCCGTCCAAGAGTCTTCATGCTGGTGGAGCCTAGCGTATAGACTTTACCATTGATTATTGCCCTGAAAGTATGGCGCGGATTTAATGCTTCACTTGCTGCAGAAGTGATTATAAGGTCTCTTTCCTTGAGAAGCTCAATAGCGGAATCGGTTTCACTGGCACCTTTATTTTCGGCACTCCATGTTTTTGCTTTTTTTTCTTCCTCCGTTTCGAGCATTTCTCCAAGATGAGCTACGGTGGAAATAGGTACGGGTATTTTTCGAGGAATTGTTTCAACATGTACCTGATCTTCTGTCACATGTTCGCAGGCAATGGTCGTTATCTTTTCGTTCAGTTGGTATCCTTTTGAGGCATTATCCCACACAAGCACTCCTTCAATGATGAGACGCGATACTTCAGCTTCCCATTCTGGTGTTTGTTTTAAACTTTTTAAGGCTTGGTTAGTGAGCCCTCTCTTTTCGCCGACAGTTCTGAGAACAGCAAAACTTAAAGGGGTGAGTGATACTGCATCTTCACTTACAATCCTTGGCGAAACTTCATAGATACAATCCGTTGCTAAAACGAAAGTGTTGCCTTCTCTTTTTACAATATGAGCTTGCTCCAAGGTGGTGTAAGCCATAATGTCTTCTCCTGCCTCACTTACTTGAACAGGGCTTTCCGCCAGTTTCCCAATAATAAGAGTTTCTTCTAAGGGCACATTATCAACTTCTGGTTCTTCGGCTGCAGCTCGGAGCGCCTGAGTTAATTTGTCTCTTTCTGGGACTGCTACCGGGATATTGATAATTACTTTTGGACTATCACCATCACGGTCTTTTGGTTTTTCTGTCATAGAAGTCATTGCTTACCAATCTAATGTGTTATTATAATGACTTTTGCTTCATAATGTCAAATATCTTACTCACATCACCGGCTCCCATAGCTATGATGACATCATAATTTTTCGTTATGGCTTTTATCTTTTCTGCTGTTTTTTCTAATCCTTCACCATAGGTGGCTGAAGTTTTATTTTTTTCAATGCGTTGAACCAATTGTTCTGCAGAAATAGACTCTTTATCCTTTTTGCTGTCGCGAGCTTCGAATATGTTAGGAATTATGACTTTATTGGCGTCTTTAAAAGCTTTTCCGAACTCTTTTAGTAGGTGATATGTCCGACTGTACTGGTGAGGTTGAAAAACACAAAGAATCTTTTTTTTCTTTCCAAATCTTTCACGGGCGGCTTTTAACGTGGCTTTTATTTCGGTCGGATGGTGGCCATAATCGTCGATTACAATGGCTTTTCCTATTTTCCCTTTTATTTCAAAGCGGCGTTTGGCTCCTTTATATTGATTAATAGCTTTTAAAACTTTTTTTATGTTTAATTTTTCCTGATGTGCTGCTGCTACTACGGCAAGAGCGTTTTGGCGATTGTGTTCGCCGGGAATTTTTAATCTGAGTGTTGCTATTTTTTTACCCTGATGCCAAATCCCTTCTTTTTTTAAAAGATAATCTGCCTTTGAGGTGGTTCCAAACCAAACTATTTTCTGTTGGTTTTCATTTAATTTTGCTTGGTATTTTTTTGTAAAGATTTTTTTGATATTTCGGTCATCATTATTGGCAATAAGAGTTCCTCCTCTTGCCAGATTTTCGATGAATTCTTGAAAAGCATGGAGGTAATCTTTTTCACTTTTGTAATAATCGAAATGGTCGGGATCTATATTCGTGATAATGATCATTGATGGATGATAATGCAAAAATGCGCGTCGATATTCGCACGCTTCGACAATGAAATATTTTCCATTGCCGCTTCTCATATTGGTTCCATTCAGTTCGTGAAGCGGTGATCCTACAATAATCGTGGGATCTTGATCTGTATTTATAAAAGAAGCCGCTGTCAGTGCTGTTGTGGTTGTTTTACCATGAGTGCCGCAGATGGCTATTGTTTTTTTTGTTTTAGTTAATATTCCAATTGCCTCCGGATATGAAATTTGTGGGATTCTTTTTCGTTTCGCCTCTTTTCTCTCAGGGTTGTTTTCAGGAATAGCCTGCGAATAAATAACAAGGTCTGCTTTTTTTATGTTTGAGGCTGAGTGCTGAGAGTGAACAGTTATTCCTTTGTTTTCAAGAGAAAGATTTCCACTGGGGTCTGATCCGTTTACGATATGGCCCATTTCTTTAAGAAGTAGTGCCAATCCGCTTACACCGGCTCCGCCAATTCCAATACAGAAAATATTTTTATATTTCGATAGTGGCTCAACTTTTGAAAGAGAGATTTTTCCTTTACTCTTGAATTCTTTTACCTTTTGATGTTTCATAATTTTGCTCCCTATTAGTGCTTATGGCGTTTCGTTTTCGAGAAAGTTCCAATTTGGCTAAGTTGATTATTATTGCTGAGTTTTTTCTTGTCTCTTATCTCCTCTATACTTTAACGCTTTCGGTATACAAAAGCTATCAAATCGATATTCATATTAAAGATTTTGAAGCTCAAAATCAGAAGATTGAGGATGAAATTCGTCGTAAAACTCAAGATTATGAGTATTACACTTCCGATGCATATGTTGAAAAATTGGCAAAACAAAACTTGGGACTTGTAAATCCTGGAGAGAAAGTCATCATTATTCCTCATGATCAATTTGAAGGAGCTGTCGATGTCAAAAATAGCGAAGGATCGAGTGATTTTAATTATGATGAATTGAGCAATCCGGAAAAGTGGTTTCGGTTTTTCTTTGACAAATAACCTTAAAGCCCGTACATTTTTTGAGTTCACGTTTCCTTCATATGTTGAACGGTTCTTCTGACGCGGGGTAGAGCAGTGGTAGCTCGTCGGGCTCATAACCCGGAGGTCGGTGGTTCGAATCCACCCCCCGCAACCAAAATACCGCATACTATAGACCATAGTTGCTTCTTCATTGATGTCAAAAATGGCATCGAGCGACCCAAGGGCAAAGCCCGGGGGTCACTGGCGATGTTATGGATATCAGGAATTTACATCTACGGTTTTGTAACTATGCTGGAACTTTTAAGGAGAATTCCAGACGTTCCGTCATGTGGTTTTGTGACATTATGAGGCGCTATTTGCAGTACTCGAAAATAACGACGCTGGAAGAGCTCACGCGGGAGTCTATAGAAAGCTGGATATTTTATGGCAAAGCGGAACGGAATTGGTCACCTAAAACCATCCGTAACCACCTCCAGTCTATAAGCCTGTTTATGGACTGGTGTGTGAAAGAAGAATACGTTAAAGAAAACCCTTTAAAAAAATACCGAAGCCAAAGTTGCCAAAGCGTGTACCAAAACATTTGAGCAAAGAAGATGCTCTTACACTTCTGGAATGGGCTCAAAATTTCCCCTATGGCACAAGTTTGAACGAACACGGGGAGCCGCTATTTTAGCCACGTTTATTTTTACTGGAATTCGGAAGGAAGAGCTGCGGAACCTTAAATTACATGAAGTCGATATTCCTAGCCGGACTTTATTTGTAAAATCTGGAAAGGGTGACAAAGGCCGCCAGAGACTTAAAAAAGCCTGTCCCTACTTTTTTACGGCCATGAGAGAAGACCGAATGATGGGCGACCTTGTTATTAAAAGACTTATTATAAAATTGCGAGAAAAGAGCAAAATTTATTTTTACGCTCACCTCCTTCGCCACACTTTTGCAACCCTCATGCTAGAGGGTGGTTGCGACCTTTTCAGTCTATCGAAAATGCTTGGACATTCGGATATAAAGACGACTACAATTTATCTGTCTGCTACGACTGCCCATTTGCAGTTGCAGGTTGAAAAGCATCCTTTAAATCTCTAGCCAAAATGCATGAGTACCAAATACATATAGAATCGAACATAAAATCTTAACTCTATCAGATTGTGCTGTAATTGAAGAAAACAAAATGTCTTCCTTTGAAATTGAGGGCATCATGTTTTCTCATTGGGACTTTAACATAAGAGAGGGGTGGATAGGTGATGCCTGGATAGCAGCATCCATGATAGTTGCTGAAAATTACCGCAGTGCATTTGAGGAATTTAGTAAAAAAATGTTCAAATTAATACCGAAAATTTCATTAATTTCTCAAACTTATACTGAATATATTACTGAACCATTTTTAATTCATAAAACTGGAAGTGATACAGTCTTTTTTAGGCACATAAAGCTCATTAGTGGAGTGGGGTTGATGTTTATGAAAAAGGAGCAAAACGCTTTAGAAAAGTTATTAAGAATCGACACTATTCCTGAAGCCTTTTATTATTATTGGAATGATGCGGTTAATGCTACAGGGTATTCAGCTAAATTACTCCTAATGTTTTCTGCAATTGAATCTTTGGTAAAGAGAAATGGAAAGAAAGACTGGAATTTAATAAATGATATTCTAGGTAAAAAATTAGTTTTGAAATTTTTTATCAACTTCTTTTTCGTCAGTTTCAGAAAGAATGCCTTTATTTTTTATATCTTCAATCATTTTTTGTCTCTCTTCCGTTTCGATTTCTCTTTTTGACTCATAAATATC
>CAYSYL010000003.1:14208-34507 GCA_964435355.1 uncultured Candidatus Peribacteria bacterium
ATCTAACACAGGGTTAAGGCATCGACTTACGCATGGTGAATATTTCAATAACGGTGACAAAGGGAAAAATTATTTGGAACTAGTACATAAAAAAGTTATTAGTTATTTCAATTCAAAAGTGCTCTCCGAACCTTTGCTTTCCGAAGACGTAATTAATCCACAGCGGCATCCTTTTGGAAATAAAGTTGAATGTTCTTTTTTTGTAAAGATTAAGGATATTGATAAAAGCTTTAACCTTAAAAGTTTACTGGAAAATTTTGGTAAAAATGGTTTTCTAGACTCTAAAATTTATTCAGAAGTTTATGATGAGAATCTTAATAGTACCTATTAATTTTAAAGCAATTTTATTAGCTTCATAAAAGCTGAATCTGACTAAAACTCCTCTTAATACTCTCCGACGCTATCGAAACGTAAACCTGGGTAGTAGTCACTTGGGCGTGCCCCATAATTTCTTTCAGTTTGTAGATGTTTAAATCGCCTTCTACGGCTAATTTTCCGAAGGTGTGCCTCAACATATGAGGTGTAAATTTTACGCTGGAAGCAGACGAAATTCTGTTGCAGATTCTTTGGATGTCTTTTGGCCCTAGTTGTTTATCTGACTTAACATTCGTAAAAAACCACTGGCTGGGTTTGAGCATTTTTTGCCTTTCTAAAAAGTAACCTCGCAGCTTCGGTAAAAGTTGAGGATGTATTGGCACTAAACGGTCTTTACTCCCCTTCCCCTGTCTGACAAAGATACTTTCATCTTCTAAATTTACATCCCGTACCTGCAGATTCAGAAATTCCTGAAGCCTTAATTCTGTAAAAAGAAAGGTGTGAATAATTGTTTCGTTGCGAGGCTGTTCCAGTTTATACGCCCACTTCATACCGCCTGAATAGTAAAGAATTTTAAAAGTGTCTTCTTTAGAAAGGCAAAAAATACTTAAACGGGTGAAAGAGGAAGGAATTCCGATCTCACAGGCAGCCAAAGATCATGGCATCGGTGAACAAAAATGCTTTGGCCACGAACAGCTGGCGATTCATTTAGGAATCAACAAGAAACGAACACTACGGATGATGAAACTATTGGGGATCAAACCGTATCGAAGAAGAGGCAGAAAATGGAAGAAACCTTCTTTGGCAGAAGTCCCTTGCCCAAGTCTACTTATGGAAAACTTTCCATCAGTCCTCAACTAAATCTGGGTGGCAGATTTTACCTATGTGAATTTTCAAGGAAAGGTTGTCTACATAGCAACAGTGATGGACCTGCACTGCCGCATGATTGTGGGATTGAGCGTTTTGCTTAACCACAGTATTCAGCTTATTCTACAGGCTCTTTTTTGTGCTATTGAAAAACATCCTCCGCCAAAAATATTCCATTCCGACCATGGATCAGAGTATACCTCTCAAGATTTCAACCTGGTTCTGGCAAAACTCGGGATTCAACATCCATGAGCAAGAAAGTCTCGCCTTGGGAGAATGGGTATCAGGAATCATTCTACTGCCATTTCAAAGTTGACCTTGGGAAATCCTGGCAGATTCAAGAATCTTGGAGAACTGGTGTTGAAATTTACCGAACCATTATATACCTTCAATACTTCACGCATCCACACCGCTCTCAAAACATCTCCTCAAACTTTTGCGCTCTCCCATCACCTCACTCTTATTGAAAATTGTGTCTGATTTTTGGGGTACTTGACAGCTTGCAGTTGTAAATTAATTCACTTTTAAATAAGGCACACCTAAAACAACTTCTTTAGGCATAGTAATTTCATCGGGAGTTTCTACTATTTTGTATCCTTGAGAAATAATAGGGGTTGCTTTAGAAAAAGTATGAGCAAAATGCTTATCAAAGAAGAATAGAGCAGGTGCATTAGAACCGTCTCTTAAATGTCCTACTAAAACACGGTTTACTTTATTTCTTGTGCCATCAATTATTGGTTCAAAACCAAATTTAGTTAAAATTCCGCATACCAGAGGTTTTCTTTGTGGTACAGCAATTATAAATTCTCTTCCAGATGCGTAAGCTATTTGAAATATTTCTTGGATAAAACGTGTCGACATGCCTTTTTCTCTATATTCAGGCTCAATAAATATACCTAAAAAAATAACTTCACCTTCTTGAGTAAAAAAAGTAAATTTGCCAATTTTTTTATTTCCAGTAAAAACATTTACTAAATATCGGGCATCATAATTTGTAGATTTACATTCAAGGGGTCGGCCTTGAAATTCTATATCTCCGACACGATACTGGAAATCAACATCGCCATTTAGTTCTAATCTCCGCGTAGTCATAATTTTTCTGTAGGATAATCATCTTCTATATTTTACAATATTTTTTAGCTTTGTAAATATATATTGCGAATCTATGGATTTTATGTTGAAATACTTAGTATGACATTCTAAGTCGCCCTAGAGTCGTCCATTCGGAAAGGGCAATTCTGAATCTATAGTATAATTTTGGCTTAGGTAAGACAAAATTGGCCTGCAAAATTAGGCCGGTGAAACTCATAACCCGGAGGTCGATGGTTCGAATCCACCCCCGCAGCTAAATGTCTTTTTTCAAGTAATGTACTTCGGTTGAAGAGTGCTAAACGAAATAGTTTAGCTTATTCCTTATATGAAAAGTGCTACTTCTTCTTTGTTTGCAAGAAAGTCTTCGAAGGCTTCATCAATGCTTAATTTTGCTTCCCTTTTTACTTTATCATGAAAATTGATGGTTGCCACTCTTACCCTTCCCTCATATGTATTTTCGGTATAAATTCTTCGAGAAAGTGAATCCATTCCGCATTGTTCAGAGCTATATTTAAGGCACATAGAAGGACGCGTTTCATAACGAGTGCAAGTCCCCTCAGTTTTGTTATAAGCTAAGCAACTGTATAAAATGCAAATACTGATGTTCCATGCTGTCAGTGTTACATTTTCTTTTGTCCGGAGTTGCTCAAGGGGATTTTCAGAGTTTTCAGCAATATAAAATCCGTGTAATCTGAATCGATTATCGTTACTTGGTGGCTTTCCTAAGCTAATAATTTCTTTGACGTATTCAATTATTCCTTTTCTGACATCCTCTACCACCTGTGAATTTTTGCATACTTGTCTCGGATCTTCGACACTTAGTGGATAATGTTCTTCTAAAGTTATTTTTACTGGATCGCAGCAGCTACTGGGACATCTTTGACAAGGATTGTTTCTGCTTTGGTCAATTACTTGTAAATGATGTCTTTCACTCATTGGTGTCAATGTAAGATTATTATTTTAATTTATTTTTTTTATTTGTCAATAGGCTCGGGGTGGTTTATTAGCTTGTTTCCAGTTAAATTTGAAATAGTGCTATGTAAACTCAATATACTCAGCAAAGTGAATCCAACTATAAATTCTTTTTTTAATTTTACTTAAAATATTTGATTAATTTCTATTTTATATCACAATTGGAACAGCTATTCTCAGCATGGAGTATTAGATTTCACTTTTTTATTAATAAAAACCATGAAAAATTTCAATATTCGAACTTTCGATGATTTGCTGGCTTTGGATGATGCTCCGTATCTGCGTATTTCTGTCCCTGAAATTCCTCTGCCGCCGCAAATTCTTGCTTTGTCAAATGCTATACGGAAAGAATATGTGGCTTAACTGCAAACCGATGATGGCTTGGAACGAGAAATAAATAAAAGGATAGGACGTTTGAAAGCCAATGGTGAGTATACTCGAAATGGTGTACGTACGATGCTTATGGAAATTTTAGAATTACCTGAAACGGCTAACGAACTTTTATTGGATGAATTGTTCGTACTTTATGCACCAAGAGATAAGCGTGCGTCGTTTTAATTCTACATTGTGCGATTTTTTGATAGTCCTTTTAAAGATGCTCAATATTTTTCTCGAGTTTTGATAGTGAAAGGGTTACACTACTACTAGATATTTTCTCGTCTTTTTATTTCGGCTCGTAATTTTCAGAACATTATGACTAATAAAGACCCTACTGCTCTTTTAAAACAGGAGTTTAAAATCGAGCATTACCCTCAAAAAACTGTCGTGTCTTTATGGCTCGATGAATATGACAATCTTTTTTCGGATTTTGATCCCCGCTCTTTTTCTCAGCGCGTCGTTTCTGACGATTTTCTTCATGAGGCTCAAAAAGTTGTTCCTGATGCCTCTTCGGGTCCCATGCAATTGACGCTTTTGATTCCACATTCCAAGAAGGATATTGCTGCTGAAAAAATTATCACTTCGCGTCTTCATTCTTTTTTTGTTAAAAAATGTGCTTATTTTGAAAAAGAAGTGAAAAAAATAGTTCAAAAAGGAATTAAAGTCTCACTGCTTGGAATAGTGCTTATTTTTTTCGCAACTTTGTTTTCAGATATCGAACATACTTCTCTTTTTTATACCTTCCTTCGCGTTCTTCTTGAGCCTTCGGGTTGGTTTGCTGTATGGTATGGATTAGATCATATTTTTTATCTTTCCAAAGAAAATAAAGGGCTTCACTTTTTTTATAAACGGCTTGAAAAAGCGCAAATCGTCTTTGACGTTTATTGAGGGGAATGCTCAACCATTGATATGGCTTGTTTTTTGTTCTTTGGATCAATACAATAGCTGCTGGCTGGGTAGCTCAGATGGTTAGAGCGTGGGACTCATAAGCCCGAGGTCGGCGGTTCGATCCCGCCCCCAGCTACCAAATGCGATTTGCTGTTAGGTTGTCCTTTTATTTTTGTTTAACCTGAAATGCAATCACGTGAATCCCTCTCCATCTTTACTCCTTCTGAAGGAAGGTTTTATTTAAAATGCAGAAGTTTTCGGGACAAGGCTGTTTTACCTTTGGTTAAACTTTTGGCTTTTATCCGCGTTACACCGGTAATCCTGAGCTACATTTCGCTTGCTATGGCGATTTTCTTTTTTTTCTCTCTTGTTTTAAAATTATCGCCATATTTTGCCGGATCTTTTTTACTGTTGAATCTTTTATTCGATGGTCTTGATGGCTCTTTAGCTCGTTTTTTGCATACAGATTCGGAAGCAGGAAACTTTTTAGATCATTTTTTTGATTATCTGGCTTTCTTATTGATGATTTTTGCTTTTATCTTTGCAGGACTCGTCAGTCCCCTTTTCCCCGTATTGTATGCCATAAATTATCTCTTGATGCAGGGCATGGTACTTTTTGGGAATTCTACTGGTGTTAAACTCTTAGTTTTTTCACGATCAAAGCTCGTTTTTTATTTGTTGGTTATCTTTTGGGTGATTTTTACCTTCAATTTTTTTGACTTTTTCTTTATAGCCGGGACCTGTTTACTTTTTATCAATAACATTTATCTTTTTTACCTCTTATTGCGATGTCGTTTTACATAATTATTCTTCAAGCTCTTTATTTTTTCGCGCCTTCTTATTGCGCTAATATGGCTCCCATTATTGTTGCAAGATTCAAAATTTTTGAATCACTCAATATCCCGGTTGATTTTTCAATGAAATTAAACGATGGGGAATTTCTTTTTGGTCCGACGAAGACCTGGAGGGGTTTGCATGTCGGTGCTTTGGTGGGAGCCTTTATCGGATTCACCCAAAGTTTGACCTTTATTTATCTTCCGTCGTCACATTTTCTTTATCTTTTTGATTACAATATTATTCAAGCTATTATTTTAGGTTTTTTATTGGGATTAGGTGAGAGCTTGGGAGATTTATTTAAAAGTTTTATTAAACGAAGGATGCATATTAGAAGCAGTTCTCTTTTTTTCCCGTATGATCAAATGAGTTTTTTAGGAGCCCTGCTTCTGGGGGCTATTATCTATTTTCCTTCCTTTTCGCATATCGCAGTTATTATTGTTTTTTCTCTTTTATTGCCGGTTGCAGCCAATTTTATTGCCTTTAAAATTGGCTGGAAAAAAGTTTGGTGGTGACTGTTTTATAGATCAAGACCAATTCGAGCAGAAATTTCCTGATCGACGAATTCTCGTTTTCGTCCATACTTCATACGTGAGTATTGACTGATGATTTCGGCAATCTTTGGATTGGCACTTGCCATGTCATAAATAGTTTCCAAGGAAAACGGACGGGAGGTTGTATTATTGATGTTGAGTTTAATATAGGCTTTGTAATTTGCTATACCGATAACATCCTGCTCCGTCAGTACCGGAGCGTATTCTTTTGCCATGTATTCGCCATCATCGGCACCAACTTTGAAAGACATCATCGTTCCGACGTTACCAAACACCGCATCACGAATCGAAGTGTCATTTTTCTTCTCCAGCTGCTTGATATATTGATTTGCCATGATAAGAGCCAGGTGATATTTTCTGGCCTCTGAAAGAATGGAGCAAAAACTATCGGTGGCAAAATTTTGGAACTCATCCACGTACATGAAGAAATCTTTACGATCTTTTTCTGGCATATCGACCCGACTCATAGCGGCCATTTGAAGACGGGCTACAACAATCAAACCAAGTAATTGCGTATTGAGATCTCCGATTCGTCCTTTTGAAAGATTGATAAGGAGAATTTTCTGCTGGTCCATGCATTCCCGGAAATTGAAGGCGGATTTCGTTTGTCCAATGCAGTTTCTCATAATCGAATTCGTGATGAATGGTCCGAACTTTGCTGAAAAATATGGGATCATTTCTTGTCTTTCACGATCTCCTGTGCTCGCATATTCATGTTCCCAGAAAGATTTTACGACAGGATTTTTTACTTTGCTTACTTTATACTTTCTAAATTCATCATCTACGAATACCCGAGGTACGTCGATGAGTGTGGCTCCTTCTTCCAAATCTTCCATGAGTGTTAAGCAGGAGTTTCTAAAATAATGCTGAATGCGCGGCCCAAAAATTTCATCTCCGAAAAGCTTGATGAATATTTCTGTTGCTTGGCTTGAAGCCATGTCCATTTGCTCAGGAGTTTTCGCTTCCAAAATATTTAGCCCCATCGGCCTTTCAGTATCAGACGGATTGAATATGATGACATCCTTCGCCCGTTCCTTTGGAATAAATTGAATAAGTTCTTCGATTAAATCGCCGTGAGGATCAATAACACAAACACCATCGCCATTTTGAATATCCTGACGAGCCATATAACTGAGAAGTACGGACTTACCTGAACCTGATTTTCCGATAATATAGTGGTGGCGGGTTCGATCATTTCTCATCATTCGAACTTCCCGTTTTTGTCCTCGGAAAACGTTGTATCCCAAAAGAATCCCTTCTGTTGGTAAATTTACCGGTGCGGGTACTACTTTATACTGAAGCCAGCGTATGACGGGAGTATAATTGTATCGACTTGCCGGAAAATGAAAAATGGAGGCAAGTTCTTCTCCCACCAAATAAGATTTTTTTTCTCCAAAAATCCAACACTTTGTGTCGAGAAGTCGCTTTTCAAAATTAAACTTCATGATTTTATTGTTGATTCTATCAAAAGGAATGATTCGTCTTGTTTGAAACCAGTTCATTTGAGCATCTTTGAAAAGATTTAAACCGAGTGCCATTCCATTGGTTAATTCCGTTGCTCTCGATCGCGTTTTAGCTGAGCCGACTACTCGTATAAGAGTATCAAAAGCGACTTGTCCTGCCTTTTCACCAATATGTTTTGCAATTTCTTCTCGAGTTTGAAGCATACGAACATATCCCCCTCCTCCATATGGCCCGGATGATTCCTGGTGCTGGGTTTGGGTCATTTTGTCCGCGCCCCAAAGTATACCTGTAAAAATTCCACTGAGGGCGGAAAGACCAGGGATTTTAAAATTGCTGGCTTTCGGCTTTTTGCCTGAAAACATCATGGACGCAGCATTTTCTATTTTTTTCTGAATTTTATCTCCTTTTACTGGCCTTAATACTACCTGAATTGCCGCGACATCGGTGTCTTCTAATTTTGAGAAAATATTCGTAAGATCATTTAACGGATCGTTTTCGAGTGTTTTATAGGTTTTTATCGGATAAAAAAACTCTTTTTTTTGATAGGCGTAATAACATTTTAAATGGTTTCCTTTGGGATTAATAGAATATGGTTTTTCGTATGTTATATCGGCGTTGGGGTAGTATGACGTAATTTGTTTTTCCAATAGACCTTGGTACTCTTTATGGACTACTACGTAGAACTCAACTACTTTATTTTGTGCCACTATTTCAAAAGATATAACATCGGATTTAAAAATCGAAGTCTTAATGGTATTCGAAAGGCTTAATTCGCTTATTTCATTAATATTTCTATAAAACTGATCCATGACGCTTATTTTTTCGCGAAAATCTTTTTCTTCGGATTTGTCCTTATCTTTTGGAGATTCTTCTCGAGGGAGGGTAATTTTTAAGTAAACAAGCCCTTTGGAATGTATAACTACCATGTAAAAATTCCTCAAACTACCGACTAAAATTTTAGCCATCGCAACTATAACAATTATACTTACCGCTGTTTCAAGAGGGTGATGGAATGCAAATATGGCTTTATCTTGTAGCCAATTAAGCATTAAGGATATGTTCATGCTTTTTATTTTGATATTAATTTGTCCTTTAATTCTAGCATAAAAATCCACTTTTTTGAAGACTTATGTAATTTTTGCTTCCTATAATCAAATGATCGAGAAGAGGGATTTGTAGCATTTTACTTGCCTCGTGGATTCTTTTTGTTACTGATATATCTTCCTGACTTGGAGTCGGGTCGCCTGTGGGATGGTTATGTACTAGTATGATTCCATATGCTCTATATTCAATTGCAGGACGAAAAATTTCGCGTGGATGAATAACGTTCGCGTCCTGACTTCCTATGGTTAGGATTTCATCATGTACCATCTTAAAGCGGCTATTTACATATAGCCCTCGCACACATTCCTTGTTAAGAAATTCCATATTTTTGACTATATTATATGCCTCTTCTGCTGTATATACGCTTTTGCCTATATCTTTAGGTGTAAAGAAGCGTCGCCCTAATTCAAAACAAGCCATTAATTGTGCTGTTTTTGCATCCCCTAGCTGAAGGCTGTTTTTTAAGGTATAAAAGTTTTTTTCATGTATGAGTTCTTCTCTCTTAAACCATTGGCAAATTCTTTGTGAAGATTCAAACACACTCTCTTTGTTGCTTCCATGTCCTAATACGAGCGAAAGAAGTTCATGGTCTTCAAGGTTCTCGATGTCCATCTGTTTTAATTTTTCTCTCGGTTTTTCGCTGAGCACTTTAAAAGAGTTATGATGCCATTATCATAACTCTTACTTTTTAAAAAAAATTAAATTGTTACGACAGTTTTTTTCGAAAGTAATTTTCAAGTTCCCCTATTGAAATTCGCTCCTGTTTTGTCGTGTCACGGTCTCTCACTGTTACTGCATTGTCTTTTTCTATCGTTTCGAAGTCTATTGTTATGCAGTAGGGAGTCCCAATTTCATCTTGTCTTCGATATCTTTTTCCGATAGAGCCACTTTCATCGTATTCTGTTGTATAAAGTTTTTTCATCCTATGAAAAATTTCTTTTGCTTTTGCCGTAATTACCTCTTTATTTTTTACAAGAGGGAGAACAGCAATCTTGATAGGAGCCATTGAAGGTTTAAATTTCATAACCACTCTTGTTTCTCCATCGATTTCTTCCTCGGCATAGGCGTCAAGCATGATGGCAAGAGTGATTCTATCCGCGCCAAAAGATGGTTCAATGACATGAGGAATGACTTTTCTTTGGGGATTTTCTGGATCTGTATAACTTAAATCTTGTCCACTAAACTGCTGGTGTTGGGTAATGTCAAAATTGGTTCGATAAGCAGCAGCAGCACAAAGTTCTCCCCAACCAAAAGGGAAAAGGTACTCAATGTCAGTCGTACCCTTGGAATAGTGGGAAAGCTCATCTTTTTCATGATCTCTCAACCGGATGTTTTTCTCTGCAATCCCTATAATATTGGTTATAAAGTTCCAGCTTTGTTTTTTCCACTCCTCGAAAATGACTTCCCACAGACTTCGGTCGGGATCAAAAAAATATTCAATCTCCATTTGTTCAAATTCACGGGTTCGGAAAGTAAAATTTCCAGGAGTTATTTCATTTCTAAAAGCTTTTCCTATTTGTCCAATTCCAAATGGTAGTTTCATGCGAGTTGTGGATTGTACGTTTTTAAAATTTACGAAAATTCCTTGGGCTGTTTCGGGACGCATATACACTAAGGTACTGTCTTCTTCCACAACGCCTTGATGAGTTTTGAACATGAGATTAAAGGATCTCGCTTCAGTAAACTCGGCGGCTCCACATTTAGGGCATGGCAGTTTTTCTTCTTTTATGATTTTTGAAATATCTTTTAATGATTTTCCAACCGCTTTTTCTATTCCGAGATGCTGCTCAATAAGTTTGTCTCCCCTCACTCTTTCTTTGCATTTTTTGCAGTCCATGAGGGGATCTGAGAAAGATTGAATATGACCTGAGGCTTCCCAAACTTTTGGATTCATCAAAATTGAGGCATCAAGGCCTACCATATCTTCCCTGTCTTGAATGAAAGTTTTCCACCATATTTTTTTCAAATTATTCTTTAACTCGACTCCATACGGTCCATAATCCCATGTATTCGCGAGTCCTCCGTATATATCTGATCCCGGAAAAATAAATCCTCTTCGTTTAGCTAAAGAAACTATTTTTTCCATGGTGGTTACTTCTGTCATTACAGCTTTAAATTATCAAGTATGTATTTCAAATGGGTTATTATTTTTGCCCTTCCTTTTGTCTATTTCTCCAGTCTAACATCGCATTTGAGAGTACCTTCATGAAAGATTCGGCTGTTTGATGCGTTAAATTAACCCGATTAACGACTTTGATAGTCATTGGCTTGGTATTTGGCAAAATATAACCAAAGTCTATAATTACTTCGTTTGGATTTACATGAACCGAAACCGCGTTTGAAAAAGATCCCTGTTCGAGTGCCGGATCAAGTTTGACTTGTACCTGTTGATTTTGCTGGTTTTGTTGATTGGAAGATGTTTGGTCTGCCATGGGGATAAAAAGTTAAAGAGTAAAAAATAATTATTGATTTTTATTCGCGAGCTGGCCGCAGGCAGCATCAATTTCTTGACCAATGGTAACTCTTATAGTGACGGGAATCCCTTTTTCCTTTATTATGTCGCGAAATTTTCTAATGGTGTCTTTATCTGATCCACTCATGCTTTCAATATCAGTTTTATTATAAGGGATAAGATTGATGTGGCAAAGCTGATCTTTTACGAGTTCGGCGAGTTCATATGCTTCGGTCGGATGATCATTGATATTTTTTAACATGACATATTCATAGGAAACCCTTCGCTTAGTTCTCATTAAATATTCGTTTAAGGCTTTCATAAGCTGATTCAGGTGGTATTTTCTTGCTATCGGCATTATTTTTTGACGAAGATCTTGATTTGGTGCATGTAAACTGACAGCTAAATTCACCTGAAGGGGTTCCGTTGAAAGTTTTTCGATTCCTTCGCAAATTCCTGATGTGGATATTGTTATATGGCGAGCGCCTATAGCAAGCGCATTTGGGTCATTTATAAATGTTATCGCTTTGATAACATTACTGTAGTTCATGAATGGCTCTCCCATACCCATAAAAACTATGTTGCTTATTTTTTTATTTTCTTTTGCGAGTATTTGAGCAAAGTATAGAACTTGATCCGCAATTTCTTCGTAGGTAAGGTTTCTTCCGAATTTCATGGTTCCCGTCGCACAAAATTTGCATCCCAGTTGACATCCTATTTGACTTGAAACGCACACTGATAGTCTTCCATCGGCAAATCTCATTAAGACACTTTCTAGTTTTCCTTCATCTTTTGTTGCAAAAAGAGCTTTTTGAACAGTACCATCGGTTGAAATTGAATTTTTTACTAGTCGTAGACTTAAAATAGGCAGCTCATTTTGCAATTTTTTTTTCGTAGTAGCTGGAATGGTGGTCATTTCTACGTATTCACTCTTTCCCTCTTTAAATACGGCCTGGTGTATTTGTTTCGCCCGGTATGGCTCAATACCAATGTTGACAAGTTTTGATTGTAGTTCAGAAAGAGTGATCATGCTGGTTTTTGACTCGTTGTTTGGAGGGATACAACAGGATTTTATAGCTCGTTTTGCTTTTTGTTAAGCTAAAAGTCGATTTGTGCCTTTTTCGCGTAGTTGACTTTCCTTTAACGGTTTTATAGAAAATGAAATATTTTAATTATATTTTTATGAAAATTTCTCTTTTGTCAGATAATAAAGCCAATGCTCTTCGGCTTTATAAATTTTTTTATGCCGAGCGTATTACTTTAGAATCTTATGCATTTGAAGAGTTTCAGCGATTTATGGCAACTCTTTTTGAGTGTGATGGTGTCCTTATATCTGTTCAAAGTGAACTTCATAAAATTGAGCAATTTCTTTCGAGTATTATAACTTCTAAACAAAAAATTTATATCATTATTCTCTGCCATATGGGTAATTTCAATGTGCAGGATTTACACCGAAAATTTCCCACCGTCGTTTTCTATTATTTTCCTTTTAATATCCGCCAGATTGCTATGCAATTAAGGGTGGAAATTTATCGACTAAAAGAAACACTGGTGGAAGATACGTTTATTTTACGTGATATTGAGCTAAATCTTTCAACCTATGAAGTTAAATATCATAATGAGCCGTTAAAATTGAGACACAAGGAGTTTGAGCTTCTTCACTTTTTGATTCTCAATAAGGGTAAAGTTCTTACCCGGTCAACTATACTTGAGAATGTTTGGGACAGGAATGCTAACATTTTAACGAATACGGTTGATGTCCATATGAGTCATTTAAGAAAGAAGCTTGACTCTCGAGCTAAAAAGAAATATATTCGCACAATTCCTTGTACTGGATATTTATTTGAATAATGTTCCAATATCCTATTTGTCATTAAAATTTCATTAACTTTTTAAAATATGTCAATATACTTTTGTAATGAAATTCCTATAAACCCACTTTCATTATGGATACACTTCAAATATTCAATTTATTGCCCGCTCAAGTAGAACAGTTGCTTGTTCTCCTTTCAGAAAAGGAACGCTATGTTATTGAGCACCGTTTTAGTCTTAATAATAAAAAAAAGGCGACGCTTGAAGAAATTGGACAGTATTTCCACGTAACTCGGGAACGGATACGTCAAGTTGAATGTAGCGCATTGCAAAAATTAAAGAGGAATATAGAAAAGCTTTATGTGTTCTCACTTAATACTTCTGCTTATAATTTTTTGAATGAAACGGGTGGGTTAATGAAGGAAGATGAATTGGTTTCAAAACTTATTCAAAAGAACGAAAATGTTTCCTATTCCGATGTCGTTTTTATTCTTTGCTTGGACAAGCGTTTCGAACATTTCGGGAATACCATTTTTTATCATCCTTACTTTAAGCTTTCTGATATATCGGCGGCTACGGTTGATTTTATTTCTCAACAAAGTTTAAAAGTTTTAAAGAAAAGAAATGATGTGCTTTCAATTTCAGAATTACATCAGGAGCTTTTAAAGGTTAAACCAGAAAATATCACTCTGTCTGAATCATTATGTTTGTCTGTATGTAAAGCCCATAAGAATTTTAAAATTATTGATGGCATGATTGGACTTTTAGAGTGGAGGCATATTCATCCCCGGACTTTGCGTGATAAAATATATTATATTTTGAGGAAACAGCGTTCTCCTCAACATTTTGTGGATATTGCTAATAATATTTCCACTCAACATTTTGATAGTAAAAATCTTAATTTACAGGCAGTTCATAATGAACTTATTCGTCATCCGGATTTTGTTCTCATTGGTCGCGGTATATATGCCTTAAAAGAGTGGGGTTATCAGCCGGGAACGGTATCTACGGTTATTGAAAATGTCTTAAAATCAAGTGGTAAGCCTCTGAATGAAGATGAGATTATTCAGGGTGTTTTAAAACATCGAATGGTGAAACCTATTACTGTTTTATTGAATTTAAAAAATAAGAATCAATTTGTAAGAGTTGGAAGAAAGCACTATATGGTTCGTGAAGATGCCCGGCGTTAAATTTAAAACTCAATAGAATCATCATTGACGCCCCGATCTTTTTCCCTTCTTGCTTTCCATTCTTTGTATGATTCTTTGGCTTGCTTAATTACCTCGTTTTCGGTTATTTTGTCTGCCTTTTTTTTTGCTGTAGCAGCCATTTTTTTAATGGTTATATCTTGGGGGACCTCTTTTAAAATAGTTTCCGAGAGTTCCACTACCTGATCATATTTATTCAATAAGTAGAGGGTTTTTATTTTTTCATGAAGAGAATAGAGTATATCGTTTTTATCGTTCAGCCGTTTTTGACTTAGTTTGTTTTTAGCTTTAAGCAATTTTTTTGCTATATCCCTATTATCAGGAGTAATGAGAAGCAATGAAGTATATAATTTTATTATTTCAATCAAGTTTTCACTTTCAAGGAGCTGTTTATTTTTACTTAATTCATCACTAACCCAGGTATTTTTTATTGCAGTAACATATTTGATTGGGGCTTCTAGTTTTTTTGCTGTGTCTATGGCTTCTGAGTATTTCTTTTCGGATACAAGTTTATCAATGACTAATTTTTTACCAGCAAATAATTGCTCAGCTTCTTTTCTCATAGCCAGTTCATATTGTTTTGATAGCTTATTAAGTTCTGTTTCAAGCCATCCAAATCTTTCTTTAAACTTGCTGAGAGTTTCGAAAAGTTCTGAATAATCTTTATAGCGTCCTTCTTTGAGATTTTCACGAAGTTTAACAATATCATTTTTGAGTTCTATCTCATTGAGTTTATCAACTTCACGTTCAATTTTTATCTTGTAGCGAAGTGCTGCTTTATTGGTCGGATCAAACTTTAAAACATTGTTACAACTTCTGTAAGCTTCTTGCCATTTTTTTTGTGCTAGTAAAGCATCGAGAGATTTCTCCCACGATTCGAATTGCTGTTGAGCCATTATAAATGTTGCAGATCAGAAATTTTCTTTTCCCAAGCAGTTATTTCATCTTCCAACACTTTGCAGGCCTCTTTTTCTTTTTTTACTACCTCTAAAGGAGCTTTTGCCACAAAGTTTTTATTGGAGAGTCGAGATGTAATATTTTCAAGCTGTTTTTTACTCTGTTCGAGTTTTTTCTTTAATTTTTCTATCTCCGCCTGGACATCGAAAAGTCCAGCATACGGCAAATAAATATCTATTCCTTTTTCGTATTTCCACATGCAGTTCTCAGGTTTTTCTCCTTTTGGCTGAATGGTTAAATTTTCAAGACGTGTCATTCGTTTAATAATTTCGGTTTTTTGCAACAAAGCTTTGGTTGAACTTTTAGCGTGAATAATAATGTTCACTTTTTTTGCCGGCTCAATACCGTTTTCGCTTCTCATGGCTCGTATATTGGTTATTATTGACTGTAAAATCATGATCTCTTTTTCTTCATTAGGAAAAAGAAGTTTTTTATCATGTGTAGGCCATTCTTCTCCCATTATTAACCGTTTCTCATGACAATGAGTCCAGAGATTTTCAGTAATAAAGGGAACGAGAGGATGTAAAAGTTTCAAAATAGTTTTTAAAACATATAGTAGTACTGGAGCATTTATATTTCCGTTTTTTGACATTTCCAGGTACCAGTCACAGTAGTCACTCCATGTAAAATTGTAAATTTTAGTTCCTGCGTCAGAAAAGCGGTAGTTTTGCATATCGTTATCAACTTCCTTGATTATGCGCTGTAACCGGGAAACGATCCATTTGTCGGCTACTGATTGTACGTCTTTCTTTGAAAACTTCTTCGTCAGATCTTTTTCCGTCACATTCATTAGGGCAAATCGAGCACTGTTCCATATTTTATTGATGAAATTTCGGTATCCTTCTATTTTTTCTTCATATAACCGAAGGTCATTCCCCGGAGAAGAACCCATAATTAAACTTAAACGGACGGCGTCTGTTCCAAATTTGGCGATCATGTCCAAAGGATCTATTCCGTTACCTGAAGATTTGCTCATTTTTTTCCCGTGGCGATCTCTTACAAGACCATGGAGATATACGGTTTTAAAGGGCACTTCCCCTAGTGCATATGTGGACATCAAGATCATACGTGCGACCCAGAAGAAAAGGATGTCATATCCTGTTTCAAGCACTGAGGTGGGGTGAAAATATTTCAAATCAGATGTTTTTTTAGGCCAGCCGAGAGTAGAAAAAGTCCATAAACCGGAAGAAAACCATGTGTCGAGCGTATCAGGATCTTGTATTAATTTTTTTGAACCGCACGAGGCACAATTTTTTGGCGGAGCAGTTTGGACATTGAGATGATCACATTTTTCTTCAGTGCAGTACCAGACGGGAATTTGATGGCCAAACCAAATCTGTCGTGAAATGCACCAGTCTTCAAGGTTTTTCAACCAATGATAGTAAATCTTATTAAAACGGGCAGGAATGATCTTTACTTCCTTATTTTTTACTACGTTTGTCGCCTGTTGCTTGAGAGAAACTTTTTTCCCTTTTACTTTAATTATTTTTTTATTCACATCAATAAACCATTGCTTCGAAACAAGCGGTTCAATTGGTGTCCCACAGCGATAGCATACTGAAAGATTATGTATATAGTTTTCATCTACCTTTTGAAGGAGATCTTTTTCTTCTAGTATTTTGACTATTTCTTCACGAGAAGCGCGAGCATTTTTTCCGGCGAAACGTTTTCCGACCACGTCAGTAAAATTTCCATCCTGATCGATGATTTGAATTATTTCCAATGTGTGTTTTTTAGCTATTTTGAAATCTATAAAATCGTGGGCAGGAGTTATGGTCATTGCTCCTGTTCCGAATTTCGGATCGGCATTTTTATCAGCAATAAAAGTGGCTTCTATCTCACCTTCTATCCAGGGAACTGTAATTTTTTTCCCGAAATATTTCTTATATCTTCTGTCATCCGGATGAGCCACGATTGTTTTATCGAGGAACTTTGTTTCTGGTCGGGCGGTCGCAATCACCACTGGTCCGTATTTTATGTAGTAAAATTTTGTTGTTTCTTCCTTGAAAACTACTTCATCATCGGCAAGCGTTGAACTGCATCGCGGACACCAATTAACAATTCGATGTCCCCGATAAATCAACCCATCATTCAGCATTCGTACGAATATTTCGCGAACTGCTTCTGAAAGTCCTTGATCCAGCGTGTACCGTTCTCTTGTCCAGTCACAGCTGGACCCCATTTTGCGAATTTGGTTACGAATAATATCCTGTGAGTTTTTCACATATTCATCTACTTTTTTTAAAAAAAGTTCCCTCCCCAGTGTGTGACGAGTTTCTCCCTCTTCCGCCAATATTTTCTCCACTTTATTTTGGGTTGCAATACTTGCATGATCAGTTCCAGGAAGCCATAACGTCGGAATTTGTTTCATTCGATGATATCGAATCATACTATCTTGAATGGCCAACATTGTGGCATGACCAAGGTGTAATGTTCCTGTTGCATTTGGAGGTGGCATTGATATGACAAAAGGTTTCTTTCCCTTTTTTTTCTTGGGAGTGAAGAGTCCGGACTTTTCCCATTTTTTATAAATGACATCTTCATATTTCTGTGGTTCGTATGCTTTTTCGAGTGGTATCATAATTTCGGAGTTTGACAAAATGTTACTTTTTTGCTATATTGTAGCTGATATGTAAGCCAAAAAATGAATATTTCTCTATGACTTCCCCATTATCTAACAATAAGGAAAAAAATGAAAGGGAGAAAGGCGCTGGAAGCTTATCTGAGAATCAAAAGAGTCTTGAATCTGAGAAAATATCTGAAACATCGAGTAATTTCGAGAAAGGAGTTTCGACCCTTGTGGATAAAGAAGGGATGGAGTTTTCTGATGGTGATGTTTCTGAAGATGAAGGAAAAGGGAAACAAACTATTTCTTCTTCTTTTTCTGGCTCAAGTTCTGCTGCCCAGGTTGCCACTAAGACTATTGTCCTTCCTACAGTAGAAGTTATGAGAAAGCAGGTGGCGGTAGAAATTCATAAACAGATCGACAAGCTTGAAAAACAGGCGCATAAAATGTCTAAACAGGCTCACTTTTCACCTTTCGAGTTGAATGCTGTAATTGGCAAGATTCGAAGATTGCGGGATATTTTGGCAAATCTTGCCTATGTTACTGCTGAAGGCTTAAAGACATGGTGGTTTGAGTTCGTAAAAGGAAATACTGTTTAGTTATGGCTTCATTCCGTCAACTTTTCTCGCATCAATTTTCCTTAGAAGATCCATATTATAAGGAGACGGTTTTAAAAGTACTTGGAACTATGTTCCATGAAGATACGCGGGATGGTGATATTACCACTGAGGTGTTAGATTTAACTTCTGACGTAGCAAAAGCGGTTATTTATTCAAAAAGTCATGGCATTGTAGCCGGGATAGAAGAGGTCTCTTTCTTTATAACCAATTCTTCTTTTCAAATTTCTTTCGAAACTTTCACTTTCGATGGGCAGGTCGTGCAGCCGGGTCAAAAAATTTTTAGTTTTAGAGGAAAAGCCGGTGATATTTTAAAATTGGAAAGATCTGTTCTTAACTTTTTACAACGATTAAGCGGCATTGCTACGTTTGCCCGTCAGTTCACTGAATGTGTTCGTTCAGGCGTTATTATTACTCCTACCCGTAAAACACTTTGGGGTGTGCTCGATAAAAAAGCTTGCTCTTTGGGAGGTTGTGGCTCCCACCGTATTAATCTCGGTGAAGCAATCCTTGTAAAAGATACCCATCGAACTCTGATGAATGACGATATTGAAAAAATTATGCGTAGAGCTGCTTTGAATGGTCCTCAAGGAAAATTTTTTGAGATAGAGGTGGAAAATGAAAAAGATGCTCTTACGGCTTTAAAAACTTTTCAGGTTCTCTCCTCTCCATCGGAAATTTTTTCACAATGGCCTTTTGGGATAATGCTCGATAATATGTCCCCTTCACATATTAAAACCATCGTTACAATACGACATGATCTTGGACTTGAAGATAAAGTTTTCCTGGAGGCCTCGGGAGGGATAACGCTTCAAAATATTCAGCAATATGCCATGAGTGGGGTTGATGTCATTTCAATAGGGGCGCTTACCCATTCTGCCATAGCATTAGATTTTTCCCTTAAAATAGAAATGTAACTCTAATGGGCCAAGAAATGGAGATGAATATGAAAAATTTCTTGTCCCACCTCTTTGCCAGTATTTATTTGAATTTTATAACCGGTTATTCCTAATGTATGGCTAATTGCTTTTGCTGTTTGTATCAGTTTTCCACAAAGAAGAGTATCTTCCTTTTTCAATTCATTTAATGAACCAATATGTTTTTTGGGAATAATCAAAAGATGTATCCTGGCTTTCGGATTGATATCCTTAAAAGCCACGATCTCATCATCTTCATATTCGATCGCAGCCGGAATATTTTTTTTTACTATTTTGCAAAAGAGACAATCCTCCATGTAACGAGTTATTTATTTTCTTCAGCAAGAGAGTAAACGGCACGTCCGATACGGGTAAATTTTGAGTTTTTTTGAAGATTGAGGGATATGGTTCCTTTTTTTACCTGTCTTTGTCTTAAAACTCCTTCAATAATTTCCTGTTTTGTCATAGGACTCTTTTTTCGAAGGAGTTCTTCAATGACATCAGAGACAGTTCCTTTTTTATAACCCCATTCTTTTAAAGCATAGAGTCCTCTTCCTACGAGTACAAACTGATCGTATCGAATAAGTTCGTTATGAACAGCCTGGGTTGTTACGACTTTTTTATCAAAACGTGCTTCGGAAATTTTGTTTGCAATTTCTACAAAATGAAGAGGATTTTTCGTTTTCTTCAATATGATATACGCTTTATCCCGAATGCTTCGTGGATTGATATGTCTCCACATGATGAGACCGAATCCGCCTTTTACTCTCTTGAGTCTCTTGTCTACTTCGAGAGTAGAAACGATTCGTTCAGCTGGTGCGTTAATATTTTTCGCCTGTAGTTCTTCCAGTAAAGCTTTTGCTATTTCTTCATCAGTCATGACATCTGATTTTTTCGTAAGAGCTGATATACCTGCTTCAACGATGGCTCGAATTTCTGTCATGGATATCGAGTTAAAGCGCCAAAATGGCTTCAAAAGGTTTGTCTTTTCCATTTGGCTTATTTCACTATTGATGTTGAGAGCTAATTTTATGATATTAGAATCTGCGTCATGACTTCCCATGATTTCATTTAATATCGCGGCTACTAATTTTTCCTCCAGCATAACCCCACCATTCCTATTTAAAATGGAGGTTGCTATTTCATTGATAACATTGAGTTTCGTGTTCTTAACCGTTCTTCCAAGTTTTCCAAGGGCAATTTTTTCAATCTGGCGTACCCGTTCGCGTGTTACTGAAAATGCCTGGCCGATTTTTTCAAGTGTCTGACGTGGTTTATTATCCAAACTAAATCTTTTGACGA
>CAYSYL010000003.1:34517-35036 GCA_964435355.1 uncultured Candidatus Peribacteria bacterium
GACGATGACCTCTTTTTCCTTTGGGGTAAGGACAAGAAACATATCCTCGATCACTTCGCTGAGGTTTAATTTTATGTTGTTGTCTTTAACTAAACCTGTGCTTTGTTGTGCGGTTGAAAGATCCATAGAAGCTGTAATAATTATGCAGATCTGAGATTATTCATTATTCTCTTGAGTGTCAAGCAAGAAAATTGATTTACTTGCAAGCTTGTATTTTTACACTATTAAGCATGAAGGTTTCGTATATTAATACCAATTTACTAAATATGTCAATGTAATTTATAGTGTGAGTACGAAATTTCAATTATTATTCACATGGTACATAGATCGGCCGGGGTGGTGAAATGGCAGACACGCTAGCCTTAGGAGCTAGTGCCCACAAGGCGTGGAGGTTCGAGTCCTCTCCCCGGCACCAATGAAAATTTTTTTATAATTTGCAGTCATTATTGCAATGATAGGTTTATTATTTTTTGCTTACTGGAATTTTTAAGGAACGTAATAGTCAATTAAAGGCATCTT
>CAYSYL010000004.1:0-34019 GCA_964435355.1 uncultured Candidatus Peribacteria bacterium
GAACCGAGAACAAACATTCTAGAGGAACTGGCCACATCAAAATCTTCAATGAAACGCCCGGTTTGTGCATAAAAATTGAGTGCTTTGGAGTACCCCCTTGTTGTCCCGACTACCTGTGCTTTTTCATTATGATCCTGATGGACGAGAACAGCATCGTAGACCAAAAACGGCGTCACATTTTCGAGGTAATCGACTTTTTTCAAATTAAGGTAATCACGATATTTCAGGCGATCGGCGGAAGTGATGGATCCTGCCAGTCCTTCATCGGGAGATCCCGGATTGATATACAGCAGATTTGATCCAAAACTGCTGACTGACCCCAATATTAAGGATTCGGCGCCTTTCCCAAGTGAAGTCATGAGGACGACTGATCCAACACCAATGATGATTCCCAGCATGGTGAGAGCTGATCTCGCTTTGTTTTCCAAGACAGCAAGCCAGGCGATATGGAAAAATTTAATAAATTTTTTCATTATTCTGATCGTAAACATTCTATTGGATCCAGTTTTGCCGCATTTCGTGCCGGATATATTCCAAATACCAGTCCAATCATGACGGATACCATGAAAGCGACCGTGATTGAGTCACCAGTGACGATAAACTCCCAGTCGGGCTGGAAGTTTACAAGAATAATTGAAATAAGCCAGGAAAGGAATATACCACTTCCCACCCCTATGACACCTGCTGTGAGAGTTAGTACCGCCGATTCTATCAAAAATTGAAGCATAATATCATCGTTTGTTGCTCCAACAGCTTTTCTAAGTCCGATTTCCCGAGTTCTTTCCGAGACGGCTACCAGCATGATGTTCATGATGCCGATGCCTCCCACTAAAAGAGAAATTGCTGCAATAGCCACCAAAAAAATGGTAAGGGTATCAGCCACCTGTTGAAATGTTTTTGCCGCATCTACCTGGCTGATTACTTTGAAATCATCTTTGTTCGGGTCGTTTTCGGGATTAAAAATGGCATGCCTCTTTCGAATAAAGGTGCGAAGATCTTCAATGGTTTCAGGAATATCGCCTTTCGCATTGGCCATTATAGTCGTGAGATAGTCCACTCCCAAAAGCGTTGATCGCATGGTCGTTATGGGAATATGAATTCTTTTATCGAAATCCTGAAAAAACCTCGTCCCCTGAGGTTCCATAATCCCAATCACGGTAAAATTATATCCATTTATTTTTATATTTTTCCCAATGGGATTTTGGTCTCCGAATAGTTCATCGGCATTTTTGTACCCGATAACGGTGACGCGGCGCGAATTGTTAATGTCGTCAGCCGAGAAAAATCTTCCTTCCTGGACACTCGCGTTTATGGCACGGTCATAGTTTTCATTGGTTCCAATGATGCGTGATTTTTGATTTTGACTTTCATAAGTTACCACTCCCTGATAGATGAGCATGGGAGCAACGTCTTCTATGTAATCCAGATTTTTCAAGGCCAGGTAATCTTTATATTTTATTTTGTCGATCGCCGTAACAGAAGGCGGACCTCCCTGAGTACCACCACCCGGTTGGATAAAAAGGCTTTGATTGCCGAAACTTTTTACCGAAGCAAGGATTAAAGATTCAGCTCCTTTTCCGACGGATACCATCAAAATGACGGAACCGATACCTATAATGACTCCCAGCATCGTTAAAACGGCCTGTTTTTTATTGCTTATCAAAGATTTCCAGGCAATGATGACGAATTTTCCGAATCTTTTGACCGACTTCTTTTTTTCAAACATAGGTTATATTTATTTTTCATAGTCTCCATCGAGACCAATTCGCCTGGAAACTATTTCCTGCCCTTCGATCAGTCCGTCTTTTATCCGTATAATTCTTTCCGCGTTTTTGGCGGTCACGCTTTCATGAGTAACGAGAATTATAGTATGCCCTTCTTGATTGAGTTTTTGGAAAATGTCCATGACCTGTTTTCCGGACTTCGAATCCAGATTGCCCGTCGGTTCGTCGGCGAAAATAACGGAAGGAGAGTTCACGAGAGCCCGGGCTATGGCCACGCGTTGTTTTTCGCCCCCTGATAAGTTGGTGGGAAGAAAATTAACGCGATGGGAAAGTCCAACCGAGGCGAGAGCTTTTAATGCTTTTGCTTCGTGATTATTGCCATCATTTGAGTACATGAGCGGCAGCATCACATTTTCTAAAACCGACGCTTTCGGCAATAAGAAAAATGCCTGGAAGACGAACCCGACTTTGTCACGTCTAATATTGGCCAAGCTATCCTTTTCAAGTTTCGTGACATTTATGTTTTCAAAAATATATTGACCGCTGCTCGCCGTGTCTAAAAAACCCAGGATGTGCATGAGCGTCGATTTCCCGGAACCAGAAGGCCCCATAATAGCCAAGAACTCCCCTTTTCGTATGGTAAGGTCGATTCCATGAAGTACAGGCGTCGAAACTCCTTCGGTGAAATACACCTTCTTAAGATTTTTTATTTCTACGATATTCATGGGGGGATTTTCAGTTGCGACCATTGAGAGTTCTGAGAATAATTTCCTGTCCTTCTTTTAACCCTGAAAGGATTTCTATATTTCCTTGTATATCCCGTATTCCTGTTTGTACTGGGATATTCACCACTTTTCCCGCTACCTGCTCTCGAACAATTTTCTTGTCACCGTCACTTAATACGGCTTTTTCAGGAACCGTGATGACCTGTTTCCTTTCGTTGATAATGATTTCTACATTGGCCGTCATCCCCGGCTTAATCCGTTCATCTTCACTATTGATCAAAATTTCCGTTTTATAAAATATAACATCCTGTATAACGGTCTCGACGGGATCAATTCTTACTATTTCGCCATCAAAGGTTTCACCGGCACCGACGGCATCGAGGGTAATTTTTACTTTTGTTCCCACTTTTATCTTCCCAATATCCACTTCGGCTATATTGGCATCTATTTTAAATTTCTGGTCCGAAATCATTTCAAAACTTCCTCCTGTTGCTGTTCCTCCCGCATTTACGTCTTCTCCAATTTCAACGTTTTTTCTGGAAAGAGTTCCGCTCATAGGGGCCCGTAGAATAGTTTTTTCCAAATCTTCTTCAGCGAGCGCTACAGCGATTTGATTAACGGCTACCTGGGCCTTTAAAAAAGCTATATCAACGGCTCTTGGCGGTGTTTTTTTCATGTCCAGATTGGCGTTTGCGGAATCCACTTTTGCCAACTGCATGTCGTGCTGCGCTTTGAGACTGCGAATGTTAGACTCCTGCCGGTTAATTTCGACTTCATGATCTATCAATGTTTGCTGATATGTTTGAAGCTGCTGCTCATATAAGCTTTTTGCGGAACTCACCTCTGATTCCTTGCTATCACCTGATGTCGTTTCTCCAAGTTCCGCATCCAGTATGGCCTGGTATTTAGCATTTAAACTGGAATAACTTGAGGCAAGCGAATTGGTGTTAGCGGTAATGTTCGTTTTAATCTGATCAATTTCGGCAGCGGTCAAAGTCGTTGAAACCGGAAGGATGGCAAAGGCGTCCAGAATGGATTTTTGAGATTGAAGAAGATTGGTTATGGCTTCCTGTTCCTGTTTTGAAAAAGCTTCGAGTTCGGCCGGTTTATAGTTTTGCTTCGACTGAAACTCCTGATACATGGGAGTAAATATTTGTGTCGCTTTATAATATTTTTCCCGCGCTACGCTTAATTTTTCATAATCCAGTCTCACCATGTCCTCTGCTATGATGGATGTACCATCATCGATGATGACCGATTTTACGTTGAAGAGTGATGACTGGATTTGGTTTCCCGTGCTATAAATTTGCGCTTCGAGGTCTTTTTTTGCCGTTTCTATGGCCAGTTCATTGGTCTTCCCAGTATTGGTCTGATTTTTAACAGCAAAATCGTAATCGGACTTGGCTTCATCGACCATGAGTTGAGCTTTTTTTTCGTCCTGTTCATATTTTTTCTTCGTGAGTTCCAACTCTTTTTCAGCATTTCCATAATCAATCCATGTTTTTTCTGCGGCCGCCTCGGCTTCTTTTACTCCTGCTATCGCAATTCTTATGGACTCTTCCGTTTCGCCAGCAATTTTTTCGTTCAAATTAGCCTGTGCTCCCGATAAATTGGCCCTCGCCTGATCAACTTTCAGCTGCTGATCCCGGTTTTTTAGTGTCGCAATAACGGCATTTTGAGATACCATCGACCCCACTTCCACGGGAATACTTTCTATCTGTCCGCTGGATCGAAAATTTAGCGCAATGCTCGCTCCCGCTTCGACGTTTCCTGTTATTTCCACTACTTCACGGATATCTTTTCGAGCTGCCTTGACCATTTCGTATTTTATCGCAGAGTTGCTACTAATCACTCCATAGACGATTGCTGCTCCAATAATACCTGCCGCAATATAGTATTTTTTCTTCGAGCGCTTTTTTGAAGTATTTATAGGAGTTTCAATGTTTTCTTCCAATCCTTTCACGGCTTCAGAGTTCATGAGGTGTATTATTTAAGGCGAAAACAGCTTACTGATTAACGGCAAAAATATCAATTCCCTTTTGTTTTACAGTATTAGTAAAATATTTTATTTTCCCTCCTTTCAAATATGGGTTACAATGCGTTCGCTCTGCTTTTTATTCTTTAACCAATCACTGGTATGTACTTACAAGTTGGATTGCCCGCTCCCAAGTTTTCACTTGAAGCCCTCGTAAAGGATAATTTTGAAAAAGTATCACTTGATGACTATAAGGGGAAATGGGTTGTTTTCTTTTTTTATCCGTTGGATTTTACTTTTGTGTGTCCTACGGAAATTCTGGAGTTCAGCAAACGCATCGAAGAGTTTAAAAAACTGAATGCTGTTGTTTTAGGGTGTAGCATCGACAGTGTTTATTCCCATAAAGCATGGACAAAAGAGCTCGGGGAACTCAGTTATCCTCTGTTGAGTGATATTACCCGTGATACGAGCCGCGATTATGGAATTTTGATTGAAGAAAAAGGTATGGCTCTCCGTGGACTTTATATTATCGATGATGAGGGTGTTTTACGTTATCAGGTGGTTCATGACGTGAATGTCGGACGAAGTGTCGATGAAACGCTTCGTGTTTTACAGGCTTTGCAAAGTGGCGAACTTTGTCAGGTTGGGTGGAAGCCAGGACAAAAAACGTTAAGCGCCAAAGGGTAAAAAGTAATTTATCAATGTTATGTATGGAAACTTCAAATCTTTATGATCTGATCATTATTGGTGGGGGTTGTGCGGGAGCAAGCGCCGGTATGTACGCCGCACGGCTTAATTTAAAAACAGCTATTATTGCCGAACTACCGGGAGGTCTTATTACTACGACTCATCTTGTAGAAAATTGGCCGGGGATTAAAGCTATTTCCGGACCAGATTTAGCCCAGTCACTTCTGGATCACGCTTTTTCTTATGGGGTACCTCTTTTTAATGAGCGGGTTATTGAAGTGAAGAAAGCAGTTACTGATGTTCCTTCCGGAAAACAAAGCGGCTATATCGTTACAACCTCTTCTAAAATTTACCGGGCCAAAACCGTCCTTTTTGCTACGGGGACCGAGCATAAAAAATTAAACGTTCCGGGAGAGAAAGAGTTTGCCAATAAAGGTGTTTCTTACTGTGCCTTGTGTGATGGCGCATTTTTTAAAGGGAAAACCGTTGCCGTTGTTGGCGGTGGGGATTCTGCCGTGAAAGAAGCTATTTTATTGGCAGGGTTTGCTCCAAAGGTTTATGTCCTTGTTCGTGGTGATCGTTTGAGGGCTGAGGCTCCGAATGCGGAACGACTGAAAAAAAATCCTGCCATTGAAGTTCGTTTTCGAACGGAAATTGCTGAAATTCTCGGAACACAACGAGTCGAAAAAATAAAATTACGATCCGGGGAAGAGGTGTTGCTCCAGGGTATTTTTGTAGCTATCGGCCATTTGGCTTTGTCAGGATTGGCGAAAGAGTTGGGAGTTGCTCTCAATGCTCAAGGTGAAATCATGATCAACCGCCAATCCGAAACGAATATGCCCGGCATTTATGGTGCCGGAGACGTGTGTGACAGTCATTTCAAACAAGCCATTACCGGATCTGCGGAAGCGGTAACGGCAGCTTTTCACGCTTTTGAATATATTGGAAAAACACCTGTACTTTTTGAATAGTTTTTATTCATGTCCCATCGAATTTCTCCATCTGAATTTTCCCCCAAGAGTAAGACTTCCTCTCTCGAAGCCTTAAAAAAAATAGGGCTTTTGCTGATGATTCTTTTGCTTTTGACGAATAGTATCCAGCTGGCTTACATGGGGAGTATTGTTTCGAGTGTCGATCATTATAATAAAGGTGTTGTTGATGAGATCGGAAAAATCCGACAGGATGTCGTGATGTTTGGGAATGATTTGAATGAGATGCGTAATTTTCTGCTTTTGCCGACGAAAGATTATAGTTCCATGAGCGAGGTTGCATCCATCGATCAGGATTCGCAAGATGAACAAAAAAGCAGTGTGGCGGAAGCGGCTCTTTATCAGTTTCTGGCTCAAACGACGGAGGAAGAGAGCGCCCAGCGAAATACTGCTGATGCTGAAAAAACTTATCGATCTCTCATTGAAGATAAAGAAGGAGAAGAGAGTCTTCATCGCGATTTGAGCACTAAAGGTTTTATCATTGAGGCTGAAAAACCTACTGCGGATAACTTTTCTTTCTCAATTTCTTCCAAAAGTGATGAAGAGAAAGCCGTCTCTCGCCTTTTTTCCGTTGTTATCGAAAAGAAAACGAATAAGGCATTTTTTACCAGCTATTTAGGTTCGCAAGAGTTGCATGGTATTAATCCACTTGGATATTCTTCAGAAATTCTCAAGCTGACATTGGAGAATGCGCCAAAAGTTCAAGCACTTTTGGCGAAAATTCTACAACAGGAGAAGGCGGTTACGTCTTTTTTTACGTCAGAAGGGAGAGGAATGGATGTTTTGAAGAAAAGAAAAATAGGTTTTGAAAGCGTTCCGGGAGATCAAGAGAATGTTGTGTCTTACCATTTTACGAATGAAGCTCATGAAACGGTTGCCAGTTTTAGTGTGCGGAAAAAAGATGGAACTTTTGTTTTTGAAAACAAGTCGTATGTTTCGATGGAAGAATTGATGCCTCCTCTGATGGCTTTTTTGCAAAAGGTCGATGTTTCTACGGCTGAACAAAAACAGTTAAAGAGCCGAAAGCAGGAACTGGAAGCTATTTTCAAGCAAAAAGCTTTTGCCGATCTTCTTAAGACGAACGGACTTACGATACAATTTCCTCCCCGCGAAGAACCTAACAAAGTCCTTTATGATGTTTTGAAACCTGATAAAACTGTCGCGTTTTCATTTGTTATCGAGATTTCTTCCGGTATGTATAAGGTTTTGAAAGATGGGAATGAGATTGATCTCTACTCGTTTTTGGACCCGGAAGGCTCAAAAAAAAAACCTTAATCCAGGGGAAAAGCGACCTTAATCTTCTGATTGCCGGAAAACATGGGAGTCTCGTGGATACGATGATTTTCGCGAATATCAATACGGAAAAACGCCGAATAACTCTTATCAGTATTCCCCGCGATCTTTATTATAACGGCCGTAAGATTAACAGTATTTATGCTCTCTATGGGATGCCGGAAATGAAGCGGACTCTTTCTTACATTACCGGGTACTCCATTGACCGATATATTTTAATCGATATGTACGCTTTTATTGATGTCATTGATTTAATAGGCGGCATAGATGTGCATTTGGATAAACCGGTTATTGATCCTACCTATAAAACGCTGGATGGAGGTGAATGGGGTACTCTTTATTATCGGGCGGGAGATCATCATCTGTCGGGGAAACAGGCTTTACGCATAGCCCGCAGCCGCCATACTTCTTCGGATTTCGCCCGAGCTGAGCGCCAACAGATGATTCTCAAATCTTTACAGAAAAAGGCACGAGAACTCGGCTTTGGGGACGCCAAAAAGGTGAGTTCTTTGATCGGCACGGTCTTGAAAAAAACAGAAACGGATATTAATGTCGCTGAGGCCGTTTCTTATTATTTTCGATATCAAAGCTTCAATGTCCGGGGCGGTAATGTTTTATCCACTGGCAATGTTTTAAGTTCCCGTTACACTGGAGAAATTAAACGACAAGAGGAAGGATGTGATCTCGTTTCGGCTGAAGACACCGAACGCCTTGAATCCTGCAAAAAGATTGAAAAGGGAGCCTATATCCTGGAACCCCAAAATGGTGATTGGGGTATTATCCGATCGTATGTTCGTGGAATAATTGAAAAAGATTTGTAATACTATTGGTCATTATTCGTTTCTCTATTGGTTTATTTTTTTATTAACATTTTATGAAAAAGTTTTTATCGGGAGTTTTTATCGGGTTTATGGTAGCAAGTTTACCCTTGGCATTGGCTGCTTCGAATACGCTTCCTTTTAAAGATGTGGAGGCGTCTCATTGGGCTTATGGTGCTATTTTTAACCTTTATGACAAGGGTTTTATCAAAGGGTATTCAGACCAAACTTTTCGACCAAACAATAACGTTACAAGAGCAGAACTCTCCGTTATTTTAGACCGAATGAATCAGTATAATGAAAAAAGTTTTATCAGGAAAACTGATACCACTACCCATAATCTTACGCCACTGACGCTTGATCCTCTTAAACTGGCTCTCCAGTATCCATCTACCTGGGGGATAGCGAAAATGGTTACCTATCCGAGTTATGAAGGATCGGGGAAGGGTTTCAGGTTTCATTTCAGTGGGTTACCTGATAACTCATCAGAAATACCTTTAACTTTAACTTATTTTGGTATCGATTATTCTGCAGAAGGAGAAGGCATCGAAGAGATGTTTGCTCCCCTTGTGGCTCCCAAAAGTTGTGCTGAATTGAAAGCTTTTGGAGATGAAGGATATTTAAGTTTCGCCGATGTGACCCAATGTGAACTGGTGCAGCATAACGGATTTACCATTGTTACGATGAATTTTCCTGAACCAGAACCTGACACTATGAGTATTGGAGCGCGTCATAGTGCGCTTTTATACACCAATGATGCCACTTATCCCTATGTTTTTGCCACGGCCTCTCTTGATAGCAATGTGACACTTAATGATATGAAAAATCTTTTCATGACTGTCACAAAAATTTAAATTAATTCAGGCCTTTTTTATAAAGAGCTCTTGAGAGAGCTCTTTATAATTGAGATAGACTCGCTAATCCCATGGCCAGGATAGCGGCAGTTTCCATACGTAAAATCCTGTGGCCAAGAGAAAAACAATGGAGGTTTAATTTTCGGATGGTTTCTTTTTCGGATTCGGAAAATCCTCCTTCGGGGCCGATGAGAATGTTGCTAGTTTTTTTTGCCAATACCGGGTCGAAGTGGCCAACACTCCGCTCCATTGCCACGTATATGTTTTTTCGCTTTTCTGCGTCGCATGTTTCGAGGTAATGAGTCAGCATTCCCTCTTCCGAAAAGGTCGGGATGACTCCCCTTTCCGATTGTTCGGCAGCTTCGAGAATAATTTTTTCGAGGCGATCTTTACGAATGGTGTGTTTAAATTGAGAGTGGTCGCCATGAACCACATGTATATGCGTCACTCCCAGTTCGACGGCTTTTTGTAAAATCAGTTCCAACTTCTCCGGTTTGTTAGGAAGACATAAGGTCAACTCAAGAGAGAATTTTAATTCATTTACATTTTCCTTGGTTTCTTTAAAAAGTAAGCCCACGGTATGTTTCTGAATAGTATCCACCTCATAATGATATTCAATGGTTTTGTCAGATTCTTTTTTTGCGGGAAGAAGAACGATTTTGTCTCCTTCTTTTATTCGAAGTACTTTTGCCATTTGGAAGAAAATTTCCGGCTCAGAAGTATCATCCAGTGTGAATGGTTCGTTTTCTACAAGTTTTGAGGTGTGCCGTAAAAAAAATCGGTAGGTTCTCATTTTTGATTGGTTAATTCAAACATTTTTTGAAGGGCACGAGCGGCTTGTGCCCGAATCTTTTCAGGAATTTGTATAGTTTGGACTTCCGTCGGATTTGTAAGAGCCTGCCGTATATTGACGAGGGTGTTCATTTTCATATAGGGGCAAAGTCCGCACATGCCGATAAACTCTTTGTCCGGCATTTCCACCCGCATCCGTTCCGACATGCCACATTCTGTGACTAACATGTAGGAAGGCGCTTTATTTTTCTTGATGTAGTGAATCATTCCTTCTGTTCCTCCCACAAAATCCGCGCTATCGGCTACTCCCGGAGGACATTCCGTGTGAGCCAGGACTTTTAATCCGTTATGAATCCTTCGAAATGACACTATTTTTTCCGCCTTGAAATCTTCGTGGACGATACAATGGCCTTTCCAGGTTATAAGTTTTTTTGAAGTTTGAGCCTGAAGGTTTTTGGCCATGAGCTCATCCGGCAAGAATATTATTTCTTTCGAAGGCAACGATTCAATAATTTTTAGCGCATTTGAGGAGGTGCAACAAACATCTGATTCGGCTTTTACTTCCGCTGAGGTGTTCACATAGGTTACCACTGGAAGGCCGGGATATTTTTTTTTCAAATTTCTGACATCCTTTGCCGTAATGGAGTCGGCTAAAGAGCAGCCTGCTTGAACCGCCGGTAAAATAACCGTTTTAGTGGGATTAAGTATTTTTGCCGTTTCTGCCATGAAACGAACCCCGGCAAAAATAATGGTATCGACTTTCGTTTGCCTGGCTTTTTCACTGAGCTGGTACGAATCACCCACGAAATCGGCCACTCCATACATTATGTCGGCCGTTTGATAGGAATGAGCCAAAATAATAGCATTTTTTATTTTTTTTAGCTTGTTGATTTCCAATGTAAGTGGGGCGATGATTTGGCAGTAGCCTTCGTTAAAACCGACATTTTGGAGTTTTTTGTGAAGACGCAACGTCTCTTTTTTTATCAGAGCCGTTGAAAATTGACCGGCTTTTTGTCGTATACGAAGAGGGGTTGTTTTCTGAACTTTACTTGGCATTAAAATTTTTGATGGATGCAGGCCGACTGTAACAAAAAAGGCTGCCAAAGGAAAGATTTGGCAGCCTAAGAGCCTGTCTGAAAAGGTCTCTTCCTTCGTTGAAAATTAAAAAGCAGCTCACCGTATTTGTGAATACGGCTCGCTTTGCTTTTTAATTTTCGCCTTGTAATAGGCCTTTTCAGACAGGCTCTTAGATTTATTGGGAATATTTTACCAAAACCTCAATTTACTTACTTTATCTGTTACTGCAGAAGCTGCTCTACTCAACCAGCCCCCACTTTTCTTTTTCGAAACCTCATTATGTAATTCTGCTCTTTGCGCTTCGTTATTATTTTTCATATAAGAGGGTTGCGGGGTATTATACGGGGCTTCATTGTAAGTGACGGGCCTTGCTCCATACACTGCTTTTTCTTTTTCGGCAATATCATGGAGGTAAGCCTGGGCTGTGTAACGGCGAAGTATGTGATTTGTGCTTAATTCCTGCATAGTTATCCTTTCCCCTCCCTTATGTCCGAGTTCATCATTGTATCTCCTTAACCAATCTGGATCTGTTTGCATCATTTCATTTAAGGCATTCATCCATTGGTCCCGATCTGCTTTTGTATTTAGAACTGGATGAAAATTTTGTCCTTTAAAAGCATTTATTGTTGATTGGTCAAAGGTTTCCGTATGGGGCTTGCCTAACACAGAAGATTTGCCAAAAACTTCTATTGCTTGACTTGCAATATCCTGAAGTGCCGATGCCACTTCATTCTTTGGATTTAACCCAATATCGTCTGTCAATTCTGACATGTCGGCTTCAACCGATTGAGCTTGAGCTACATATTTTGTATTTTCATAATATCCTTTGCTTGTTTGCTCAGAGCTATATTTATGGTAATTAGTTTGCATTTATTGTTTTGGTTAAGTTTATGAAGTTTTCACTATAGCAAACTCTTGCATTTTGTCAATATTCTGTTTTATTCTATTTATTTGTGCTTCACTCGTCAACTTTATTCCTGCCGGTGCCTTGATTGCATATTTTCCGGTTACCATTAATAATGGTGATGTCTTCTTTTTATTACTAAATTTTATTGTATGGCTACCATTACCGTTGGAAATGAGTCAACTCTTAAAAAGTTTTCCAAAAGATTCGTACAAGTGATCATTGCTATTTTTGTGGTCGTTATTCTTTTGAATCTTTCAACTTTTTTTATCGTTATCGCTCCGAATGAACGCGGTATTTTAGTACAACTTGGAAGTATTCAAGCGGTTTATGACCCGGGTTTGCACTTTCAAATTCCTTTTGTCACCAATGTGGTAGTTTTAGATGTTCGAACTCAAAAAAGTCAAAGTGAAGTGAACGCGGCTTCCAAGGATTTGCAGTCTATCCGGACGGTTGTGGCTCTTAACTATCACATCGATCCAAAAAATGTCGACAAGCTTTATCGCCAGATTGGACGGGATTATGAAAACAACATTATCAATCCCGCCATTCAGGAAAGTGTCAAAGCTGCTACGGCCCAGTTTACCGCTGAAGAGCTTATTACTAAGCGACCACTCGTCAAGGAGGAAATTAAAGCAAAACTTTCGGAAAGGCTCGGGACTTCCTTCATCATTATTGACGAATTTTCTATCGTTGATTTTAATTTTTCTGAAGAGTTTAACCGCGCTATTGAATCCAAACAAACGGCTGTGCAGCAGGCGTTGAAGGCTGAAAATGACCTCAAACGTATTCAAATTGAAGCTCAACAACGAATTGAGACGGCAAAAGCCGAGGCTGAGTCAATTCGTATACAAGGAGAAGCCCTTCGAGAGAATCAGGGATTGGTCCAGCTTAAAATGGCGGAAAAATGGAACGGGGTTCTGCCGGTCTATATGATGGGAGATAGCGTGCCTCTCGTGAATTTATTGGGCCACTAATTTTCGATAGTATTGTATGAGCGAAGAGTTTTTTTTTCTTTTTGAAAGGTGTCTTGAGTCGCGGCGAGAGTTTATTTCGAAGAACAAGCTGGAAGCATGGAGGCTTTACAGTTTTGAAGAGGCCATGCTTCCCGCCGCTATCGATATTTATAAAGATGACGCTGTCATTCATCTTTTTGATGATATGGCATGGGTTGAGCATGAGTTTATCGAATCGGCTCTTAAAAAATTACTTTCCATTCAAAATTTTTTCTATAAAAACAGGACGAAACGGCCCATCCATTTGCCAGAAAGGAGTACGCGATCATTTGTTCTTTCAGAAAATGACCATAAATTTTTGGTAAACTTATCGGATTATTTAGATACCGGACTTTTTTTAGACCATAGAGAATCCCGTCAATGGATTCAAAATCTCAGCAAAAATAAGATCGTTTTGAATCTTTTTGCCTATACCGGTTCGTTCAGTGTGTATGCCGCTGCTGGCGAAGCGCTTAAAACCTACAGCGTCGACCTTTCCAAAACATATTGTGACTGGATGAGAAAAAATATGGATCTCAATGGATTTCCACCTGAGCAGCATTGGATTTATAAAATGGACTCTTTTGAGTTTTTACGTTATGCCAAACGGAAAAATTTGAGTTTTGATATCATCATTATTGATCCTCCTACTTTTTCCCGGAATAAAGGTGCAACGTTTCATGTGCAAAAAGACCATGTGAACCTTTTACAGCAGGCGAATGAGGTTTTGGCTCCGGATGGCTTTGTCCTCTTTTCCAATAACTTCCAGGATTTTCGGCTTCACGAAAAAGAGTTGAATAACTTTCAGATTACCGAAAAGCTGGATTCGATTCCATTGGATTTCAGTTTTGGGCCAATTCCCCACCGATGCTGGGTGCTTCACAAAATTTCCTGATTATTTGGAGCTTTTTTTGTTCTTTTGTATACTGAGTCCGATTCGCGATAGTGGTTCAATGGTAGAATGCGGCCTTCCCAAGGCCGAGACGGGGGTTCGATTCCCCTCTATCGCTCCATATCCCCCCTAAGTGTTAGAGCTTTTTCGGCCTATTTCCAAGTTCATCCGGGAAAATTATGAATCCACCAGATGCTTCGATTTCTGAATAGGTAATAAGCTGTTGTGTTCCTGTTGGATCAAGAAGAGCGAATCCCCCTCTTCATGAAAAAGATTAACGGCTTTAAGTTCTTCCAGTTCATCAAGGGTTATCATGACAACTCCCAGGTCATCTACGTCTCTTCGAGTGAGCGGGATTGCTTGATCTTCATAGAAGACTTCCTGCAAGAAATAAAAGAGCGTTTGATAACGCGGCAGAACTTTTTTTCGGCCATTTCAGTAAAAAATTTTATTAATTGACTTTCAAAAATATCATTTCCATAAGGATGTAAGAGCGGATCATTTTTAACGTCTGCTTGTCCTCCTACTATTTCAGTCATTATTATTTAATTAAAAAATTTATTCTTTTTATTGGATTATAAAAAAGTTGTTTGTAATACCTTCCTTTATCTTCCGTTCTTATCTTCTGGTATTTTATTTTTTTACTTTTTTTATGCGTCGTTCGTTTATCATTACTTTCATGGCTTTTACCTTAATGGGGATAGTTTTAGCCGGCTGTCAGCCGGTGGAAAACACCAAAGTTTCGGAAACCGTTGTAACGCCTTCTCGTGAAACGGGTGTTACTACTGCCACTTCCAAACCAAATCTTCAAGAAAATGCTTCAGAAACTGAAGCTGAAAAAGCCGTGAAGAAGTTAGGAATCACCACAGCTTTACCGAATGGGACGGTTGATGAAGGGTTTAATCTTGGAAGTGTTATGGGTGAGTTTTCTGTCCTCGGCAAGACCGTCAAAATTCCTCCAGCACTCATGAAATGGATAGAAGGACGTCAGGAAAGAATCTCACAATTTACGCTTCCTTCCTATGACTCGATGTATTTCGTTTCAACGACTTCAGATCTTTCAGTTCAGCCGTCGGATAATGTTAATCGGATATATCTCTTCGATCCGAAGGCAGCAACTCTGACACTTTTATACGAAGAAAAGAATGAGCGAATTTTACGTTTGATTGGTCGTGATGGGTCAAAACTCCTTGTTTTCGCAGATTTTATCGATAAGTCTCCTGGGCCTTGTGCTATTACTTGGCTGATGAATAATTCCACTACTCCTATCATGGCTTTGGAACTTACTGACACTAAAGCGGGAATTCAGGCGTATACGGTTCCTGCTGCCCAAATGGAGAAGGCTAAAAAAGATGAATTAGACTGCCGAAAAGAAAGTGGGCTTCTGATAGAAGAATAAAAGTTAATAATAATTCCTAAAAAAGCTCACGGTATATAAGTGAGCTTTTTTATTGTCCCCTAAAGCTGCTTTAATTATTACCATACGTTTTATTACTCCACCTGGACTTTCAGTTGTTTTTTACCACCCTGCTCTTTTTTAGGAATGGTTATCATAAGGGTGCCGTTTTTAGCTTTACAAACAGCTTTTGAGGTATCGAGATAATCCGGGAGCGGTATTTCTCTATAAAACTCACCAAAAAATCTTTCTCGCCGATAATATTTCTTATCTTTCTCCTCTCTTTCGTCTTCTGTTTTCCCCTTAAGTATTATGGATTGAGTTCCTATTTCAACTTCCACTTTATTCGGATCGTATCCTTCTATGCTTGCCTCTACAATCATATCTTTTTCATTTTCCGCAACATCTATGCGAGGAAAAGTACTGTTGAGAGAAGATAAAGTTTTAGTATTAAAAAAAGTATCAGGAAAAATCCCTAGTGGATCTGTCCAGTCGTTGAAAAAGCGGTTCATGAGACTTTCAAATGGAACTACCTGACGACCCTGGTCGTCATGAATGCGTCGTATAAGCTTCATAAGGATTTGGGTTAAAGGATAGAAATGCTAATTAGCACTCACTATTATAGAGTGCCAATCCTTTCGGGTCAAGGCTTTTTTCTCTTAAAAAACTATCACTAAGGCTCCTCTTTTTTTGATGAGAGTGTAAAAATACTTACCATTCAAAAAAACTATCCTTATGATCGCCCTGTCGTTTTGAAATAGTACCCGAGAATAAATCCCAGTGGCGTTCCTATCGCTAAGAGATAATCTTTAGCTACCTGCTCTGACAGCTGAAAGAAAGCAGAAAGGGAAATCAGTAACAGAAGCAGAAAAAGATAACTGGCTATAAAAACGAGCGCAATAATGTTACGCGTGTTTTCTGTCCGTTCATTACGGGTAATAGCCGTTTTTTGAGCGGGGACTATTGTATCGAATATCTGTATTTTTTCTGGTGCCATGGGATGATTATAATTTTTTAATATCTATTTCCATGCAATCTTTATCCCGTTCAACGTACAATTTTCCTCCCTGCGATATGTCGATGAGGTGGAGGCCTTTTACGAGGACATTTCCCATTTTATCTTCCGGGATATTCAATACTTTTGCCATTTTTTTTAGCTTATCGAGTGCTTCATGGCGAAAAACAACGCAAAATTCGTGATCGCTAGTATCGGTATTGTTTTTATAATCGTCGTTCATTTTGGAAATTTTGTATGGGGTCATCATACCCTTTTTCTTCTCTAGAGGAACTTATTATTGTGACATTTTAATGACATTTATGGCCAGCTCTTCACTTTTTATAAAGATTCGGAGTATAAGTCTATGTTAATTATTTAATGACAGAGATTATATGACAAAAAAATGGGAAGAGATCGAAGGAGCTGTTGATACTTATTTCCAGAATTTGGATGGACACGGACTTCGCTCTCCCGCTTCTCCCCGTGCCCCTACTTTACCAACTCCTCACATTGAAGGGAGGGCTATCGGGGTGGCTGTCAGGGCTGCTTTAGAGAGTCAAGAGGGTGATCGAATATCTTCTCTTCCGGAATCAAAAGTGGGGACTTCTCCTGAAGCCCGGGATATGGTTATTTTTTTTGATTTGCTTCACCATGCGGCACTTCACTCAGAGGCAGGAGAATTTTTCGAAATATTTAAACGTGAAATAATCCAACCCCATTCGGGGGCATTGATGCGTTCCTTGGCCCTGGGAAGAAGCCAACGATTTTTTCCATTACTAACAGGAAGGGCTTTTATGTTTCAACCTCCGGGAGCTTTAGAGCCAAGTGAATATCATGTTTTGCCCTTCTCCGAGCAAACGTATCATCCCACTGACTTGTCTGACCCTGGAAGAGTTTTTGTACAAACAAGAGCAAAAAATTCACCGATCGGACGACGTATTGCCGTTAATCTTTATAATGTTTTTAAGGGGTTGCTTCCCCTTTAGTTGTTCCTCTTTTTAATATTATTGTGGCTCGAAGATCAGGTCCAGACAGATGAAATTGAGAAAAGATGGGATGAAGAAAAGAAAGCGGTAGAAGACTTACTCTTACACCTTTTCGATATAGCCCAAGAGGGGGATGAAGATCGATTTATTGATGAATGGGAATTATGCAGGGCTCAAGAAACAACAAGAAATGCTTTATTAAAACACCTGCCTTCAAGTTTTCATTTTTATAAAGACAAGGTTCTTTATGATGTTTCGTTTTGTACTGCTTTAGAACTTTTTCCATACGGGGAAGATATAGCTTCTCCGGTTATACGAGGCATGCCGGTTATTGAAGGAAAAATCCTTGATTCTGCTAAAGGAATTGAAATTTCACTTTTTGAAGCACTTGGCGGTATACTGCCCCGTAATGTATAAAAAAAGTTTTTATATTACTCGCCCTGTCTCCAATAATTTTTTCAGCTTTGAAAAGCGGAAAGAGCCGAAACTTTTTGTTCCCCCGCTTATTGATGGAAACATTGATGATGCGAGGGTTGGCAATCATATAGTGTTTGAAGATTTTGATGATAATGGGATTTTGCGCTCCTGCAAAGGGTTAGAGCAATTTATTAAGGGTATGTATCGACAGAGCATCCCCTTTTATATTTTTGATAATCATAACCATGCTTTCGCTTTTTGGCATAAGGAGATGATTGAAGGGAATCTTCGAAAGGGAACCCACCTTGTTCATATCGATGCTCATAAAGATACCCGCCAACCAGAAAAATTCTTGTCACTCGATGATGCGTCGTACCCACAAAAAGTTTTCGAATACACTAACACAACATTAAATGTGGGGAATTTTATTCCAGCTGCCTGGCATACGCTGCTCGTGAAAAATACCACTTTTATTACTTCGCAATCAGAACTTGAAACTTTTGACGCTTCCTCTTTTTTAGAAAATAACGAACGCTTTATCCTGGATATTGATTTGGACTTTTTTGCTCCAGAACTTGATTACATTAATAATCGGGATAAAGTCCGGCTGATACAAAAACTGATGGGAAGCGCTTCCGTTATCACTTTTGCCACTTCCCCTTTTTTTATCGATCAAGAATTGGCGCTTTATTGGCTTCGAACTATTTGCGCTTGATTAAAAGAGTTCTTTTGGACGGCCTTTTAGAAATCCACCAGTATTAAAAGGGTAGAGATACTGAAAATCGCGATTAATATTATGATGGCCCAGCTTTTATATTTTTTCATTGGGGAAATATTTGTGGAGTACTAACGGATATGAGTATCCCAGTACTCCATCATTTTGGCAATTACTTTGGCTGCCTCTCCTCGAGTTATCGGTCGGTTCGGATCAAAATTTCCGTTTCCGATTCCCTGAATCAATCCTATCTCGTGGGCCCGTTCTATCCATCCCACACTCCAGCCTGAAACGTCTCGAAAGAAAGACTCACGGGTATATGTGGGATCGTATCCATACGTTGCCAAAATCACTTTTACTGCTTCCGCACGGGTAATCGAACGATTTGGGCGGAAATGGTTATAGTTATAGCCTTCAACTATGCCTCGGTCCCATGCCGTTCGAATCCAGGGTCCTTGCCATCGATCCAAATCTCGAAAAGGACTTCCACAATCATTGTCATAACATCCTTTTTTTTGCGGTATTTTTTTGGAATGCAGAGCCATTTTTACTAGTTCAGCCCGTGTTATTTGCTGATTTGGACGGAAAGTCCTATCGGAATATCCTTCCGTAATACAAAGGTCGTATAAACGACGCACATAGATTTCGGCCCAATGATTATCAATATCACGCGGATACGGACGTTTATTGCATTTACTTACATTTCCAGGATTGGTTGGGTTTGTCGGGTTCTTTGGATTATCAGGATTTAAAACGTTGATTATTTCGGGACGGATAATAATTTGAGGCTTTGGGTTAACGATAGTCGGTTTGGCTGGAATATAAGGACGAACTGGCTTTGGATTGACGATAGTGGGTGTCGCCGGCGTGTAGGGCCGTGGAGTTGGATTTTCTATGGTTGGATTTGCCGGGGTATATGGGCGTGTGGTGGGGCTTACTATGGTTGGTTTGGCTGGCGTATAGGGTCTCGGGGGATTGAGAAACTGTATGGCCTTTGGATTTATTTCAATTCTAGGCTTTATGGTTGGGTTGGTTGGAGTGTATGGCCTTGTGGCTGCCTCCACCGTTATTGGAAGTATAAATCCAAGAATGAGTATGGCCTTAATGAGCGGATTAAGTTTTCTCATAAATTTTGGTGATATTTTTAATTAAGATAGGTAATAAATCATATTTTTACAATTATGTCAAATTAATTTTGCTAAAAGGGCGCATTCACTAACGCAAAGTAATAATCTCACGTGGGGAGAGCCTCCTTCAGACAATATCCCGTCATGTATGCGTAGGAGATTTAATAGTGGTATGTTTTCCCTGTCATGATGGTGAATCCACGATAGAGTTGTTCTAATAACAATACCCGAATCATTTCGTGGGTAAAGGTAAAAGCTGAAAAAGAGAGCTGAAGATGTGCCTTTTGAAAGATGGAATCGGCTAATCCGTAAGGACCGCCTATTATAAAAGTGATAACGCCTCCTTCAAAGTTTTTGTTTTTTTCAAGTAGTTGAGCGAATTTTTCAGAAGTAAAACTTTTACCCTTTTCCGTTAGCGAAATTACATAGTTTCCTTTTTCGAGATGTTTCCCAATCTCTTCCGCCTCTTTTTTTTTCGTGATTTCACGTTCAGAGTTACTAGTAGCGACTGGGCCTTCCTTCAATGTTATAGTGCGTATTTCGGCGTATGGTTTTAATCTTTTAACATATTCCCTCTCCGCTTCTGAAAAGTATGATGCTTTTGTTTTTCCAATCTGAATAACGGTTATTTTCATGGGCTTATTGTAGCATAATCTGGTAAGGACTCTTTTATCGTTTTATAATGGGACTGTTTTTAACTTTTTTTTATGGCCTCAGATCATACCTTTGATATTGTTTGCCAGTTTGATCGGCAAGAACTGGTCAATGCCCTTGACCAAGCCCGACGTGAAATCGCTACGCGCTATGATTTCAAGGATTCTCATGCGGAAATAACCCTCAATGAAAATCAAAAAGAGGGTGGAGATAATATTACAGTTTTAGCCCCCGATTCCATGAAAATGGAAGCCGTGAAAGGAATGCTCCTGCAGAAGCTTATTAATCGAAAACTTTCCCCTAAAATTTTACAATTTGGCGAACCCGAGCCGGCTGCCGGTGGAGCTCTTCGTCTCGTTATAAAGCTGCTTAAAAACCTTGACCAAAAACAATGCAAAGAGATTAGCGGGTTAATTCGCGATAATTTTTCGAAAGTAAAACCGGCAATTCAAGGAGACAGTGTCCGGGTTTCTTCCAAGAATATTGATGACTTACAAAGCGTGATTGAATTTTTGCGCACTCATCCGTCTCTTCCGATGCCTCTCGATTTTATTAATTTCCGGTAGAATTTTTTGTACTTATGGCCCTTAAGCGTGATGATATTATTGAGCTGTTTATTGATGATCTGGCCTTCGGAGGGGAAGGAGTCGGCCATTTGCTCGTCGAAGATAAACGGTTTGCCATATTCGTTGAGGACACTGTGCCCGGCGATCGGGTGAAAGTAAAAATAGGCGGGAAGAAAAAAAACTATGCTTATGGTTACGTACAGGCTTTTTTAGAAAAATCTCCCCTAAGAATTACTCCCCGTTGCCCCCATTTCAATGAAGGCTGCGGCGGGTGCAGTTTGCAATCTTTGCCTTATAAGAACCAATTGAAAATAAAGGAGCAACAGGTCAAAGAAGCCCTCAAGAGAATTGGGGGAATGGATCCAAAGCATGTGGAAACGTTAGTTCGACCTATTATCGGGTGCGAAAAGGAGTGGTTTTATCGTAATAAGATGGAGTTTAGTTTTACCAAGGAGGCTGATGGAAACGTCGGATTAGGTCTTCATTTAAAACGTCGTCACCATGATCTTGTGGAACTGCAAGAGTGCTTTTTACTTGAACCTTATATTGGGTCTCTGGTTGAAGCGACGCGAAATTTTTTCCGTACATTGCTCAAAGCCGGCCATCTTTCGGAAGGGCGATTGGAATCTTTCGTTGTGCGGGAAGGGAAACATACCGGCGAGATTATGGTGCATCTCATTGTCGAAAATAGCACTGCGGATTTTTTTGACTCTTTTACCACTATGATTCTCGATTATTTTGAGAAAAAAACTGGAGCTGAAATGAAAGGGAAAAAACTTGTTTCGATATATGGGACTATTGTTCATAACATGAAAGGACAGCCTAAGCGAAGAATAGAAAAACTTTTATGGGGAGAAAAAACCATTCACGAATATATGGAACTTCCGGGCGGCCAAAAATTGATGTTTGAAATTTTGCCTCAAGCCTTTTTTCAACCCAATACTTATCAGGCAGAAATTCTTTATACTAAAGTTTTGGAGGCTTCCGGACTCTTGAAGAGTTCTCAACATTCTCCTTTCATTTTGAGCGAATCAGCTACCGTACCGCAAAAATCTCCCGAGATACTTTTCGATCTTTTTTGCGGGACAGGAACTATCGGGCTTTTTTGCGCTCCGTTCGTTAAAAAAGTTTACGGTATTGAGTTGAATGAAAGCGCCGTTGAAAACGCTCGAGCCAATGCCATCCTCAATAATATTTCCACGATCGAGTTTTTGGCGGGGGATGTTGAAAAAGTTATCTCCCGACTTCCCAATACGGCAGATGTTGTTATTCTCGATCCTCCCCGGGGAGGGCTTCTTCCAGGGATGGTGGAAAAAGTTCTCCGGATAAAATCTCCTACCCTTGTGTATGTATCGTGCAACCCGACAGCGTTGGCCCGTGATGCCAAGCTTTTAGCTGAAAATTACATTTTACAAAACGTTCAACCCGTCGATATGTTCCCCCAGACATATCATATTGAATGTGTCGCGAGGTTTAAGCTTCGAGACGATCTTTAGTCTTTCTTGAAAAATCCTTTCTTTTTTGGTTTTTCGGGAGCATTGAGGGCCAGTCCCCTTACTCCAGCGAGAACTACAAAAGCTAACAATAAGTTGGCTGACTCAAAACCCTGGGACATGATTTGGAAAAAGAGCGGAGGAAGCTTTGGAGGCTCAAACTGGCTCCAGACAAACAGGACAATACTTCCCAGAAGCTGAATAAAGAAGGCGACACCTACTATCCAACTGAGAATGTTGATGAATTTTTTGTTAAACATATGTGTTTTGTATTAAGAAATTTAGTACCCTTGGAAAAGTCCATTTTCTGCGTTACCGGGAAATAGTGTAATTTTTTTATCGTTTTTTGACAAGAACTCCTAATAATCTTCTTTTTCAGCCACATCTCTTATTTTCGTCAATACAACTCAATGGGGGAAACTCGTTTTTTTTGCTATAATAGCAAGATAACTTTTTATTTTACTCTTCATCTCGAAGATTATGCCCAGCGTCATCCCTTCTCCTTCCAACACATCTACCGAAGAAAAAGATTATAAAATGCCCCTTGAAATCACCGTAATCCCTATTAAGGATATTGTGATTTTTCCGTCTATGGTTATGACGATTTATCTCCATAGTCAGCCATTGATAGATGCTGTTCAGGAAGCCCATAAGCACCAGGAACTGGTGGGCCTTATTACCGAAAAAAATCCGGGAATCGGCGATTCGAAACTTTACACTACCGGAACGAGCGCCACTATTTTACAAGTCATTGCGGGCACTGCTCCGGGAGAAGCTATGGTTCTTGTCGAAGGAATCAGCCGTTTCACTGTTGTGGAGTTCCTTCAGTATGCTCCTTTCACTGTTGCCCATGTTGAACCGATTGTCGAACCGGAAGCTATGACCCTGGATCTTCAGGCAAGTGTTGAAGAACTTAAAGCCCTCATAAAAATTGCTTCGAATGAAGGAAAAACCCTTCCTCCTGAGCTTATCGTCGGGCTTGAAAAACTTACCCTTGTCGATCAGGTAGCGGATCTTGCCTGTTCGTACCTTACCCTGGATGTTGATAAAAAACAGGAGCTCCTCGGGATTACCGATCCCGCTATCCGGATTTCAAAAATAATGGAGTATCTTCAAAAAGAGATACAGCTCATTAAGATTCGCCAAAAAATTCATACGGATGTGTCACAGGAGATCAATAAGAATGAACGGAATTTTTTGCTCCGTCAGGAGTTGAAAGCTATTAAGAAAGAGCTGGGAGAAGAGTCGGGTGAGATGGGTATGATGGAAGGGATGGGCGATTCTCAGCAGTTAAAAGAGTTGCATGATCGTATTTCACTAGCCAGCATGCCGCCTGACGTTGAAAAAATAGCTCAAAAGGAGTTAGACCGGCTTAAAAGAATGTTCGCCTTCTCGCCTGAGTTTTCCATGGCCAGGACGTATATCGAGTGGCTTTGCGATATGCCGTGGAACAAAAGTTCTCCTTCCCGCGTCGACGTTAAAAAGGCCCGAGAGATTTTGGATGAGGATCACTATGGTCTGGAAAAAATCAAAGAAAGAATTTTGGAGTATTTATCGGTATGTCAGTTGAAGAAAAATTGCGGGGCTACTATTTTATGTTTCGTCGGGCCTCCAGGAGTTGGCAAAACTTCCCTTGGAAAATCTGTCGCGCGAGCCCTCGGACGACAGTTTATCCGTACGTCTCTCGGAGGGATACGGGATGAAGCTGATATTCGTGGCCATCGACGTACCTATGTCGGGGCCATGCCGGGACGCATTATTCAAAGTATTAAACGCGCGGGATGTCATGATCCTGTTTTTATGCTGGACGAAATCGACAAGATCGGACGTGATTTTCAAGGGGATCCGGCTTCCGCTCTTCTTGAAGTTTTGGATCCTGAGCAAAACTCCAGTTTTGCCGATCATTATCTGGATGTTCCTTTCGACCTTTCGAAAGTGTTTTTTATTACCACGGCCAATGTTCTCGATACTATCCCCCCGGCTCTTTTGGATCGTATGGAAATTATCGAACTTTCGGGTTATACCGCCGAAGAAAAACTGGTTATTGCTAAAAAATATCTTCTTCCACGACAACTCACTTTTAACGGGCTGGATGCTTTACCCTTTACGATGACGGACTGGGCTCTTCTTACCATTATCCGATCCCATACGAACGAGGCGGGGCTTCGCGAATTGGATCGTCAGATCGGAACGGTGTGCCGGAAGATCGCGAAAGATTACCTCGAAAAGAAAAAGGTGGTGACGACGGTTGGCGCCCACGACATAAAAAAATATTTGGGCATTGAGAAGTATGAGTTTGAGATGAAGCAGGAGGAAGATACGGTGGGAGTGGCTACAGGACTTGCCTGGACAGCTTCGGGAGGTGAGATTATTTTTATTGAGGCAACCAAAATGAAAGGCAATAAAAATCTTATTTTAACGGGGAGCCTGGGAGAAATAATGCAGGAATCGGCCCGTGCTGCCCTGAGTTATACCCGAAGCCATCAAAAAGAGTTGGGTGTTAAAGATCGCCTTTTTGAAACTTCCGATCTCCACATTCATGTTCCGGAAGGTGCTACGCCCAAAGATGGCCCATCGGCCGGGATTACTATTTGTACCGCCCTTGTCTCATTACTGACGGGGAAAAAAATCCGTCGGGATGTAGCTATGACGGGGGAAATTACTCTTACCGGACGAGTACTTCCGATCGGAGGGCTTAAGGAGAAGATTCTAGCCGCACGGCGCGCCGGGATAACAACGCTTATCATTCCAGAAAAAAATAAGAAAGATGTGTCTGAAATTCCTTCCCATCTTTTAAAGAATATCGACATTCACTATGTCTCTTTTGTAAAAGAGGTTTTAAAAATTGCCCTTCTTCCTGATATGAAACATACTTAGGAGCTTTTGCAGAAGGCTCTCTAAAAATTCAAGAACTGCCTCAATTTTCAGACTTTATGACTGACCGCACGCTTTTTTTAGATTTTCACACCCAACGAGACTTTTTCCCGCCTAAGGGGCGACTTCCTTTTGAAGAAGCAGGAGAGATTCGACCCCGTCTTCGACTCCTTACTCACCATGCCATTGTTACTAAAAGTTTTCTTGTGGCCTTTGTAGAGACACACTCTGCCTGTCATCACGCTATGTCGCCTTCTTTAAAAAAGACGGTCGATTTTTGCCTTGAAGGGTCTCGTGGCAGCGAAAAAATTCCCGAGACTTCCGTACCTGACTCATATTTTGTTCATGAGTTGAAGATGCGAAACTCTCTTAGTTCTTTTTTCAAAAAAAAGTCGCAACTTATTCTCCCTACTACTCATTTTAATGCTTTCGAAAAACCTGCCCTTTTGAATGTACTGAAGAAAAGCGGGATTACAAAGGTCGTTCTTTTTGGCATTGGTCTTGAATATGGGATTGAAATGGCTGCCCTTCAGCTTTTAAAGGCCGGATTTTCCGTCTACATTCCTGTCGACGCTGTCGCCTGTATTAATCCGGCAAATCGTGAACCTGTTTTAAAAGAGCTTCATAAAGCTGGGGTACATATCTGGAATACTGAGTTTCTTATTACACCCGTTGTTCCCGGTTAGGTTGGCATCTACTAAAACCATGTTTTTTGTCGCGTGTGAGATGTAGAGAGAAGTGTTTTTCTCTTTGATTCTGGAGGCTGTTTCCCCTTTTCTTCTGGCTGGTGGCAACTTCCTTTTGACTGAGTGCCGCTTTCTTGTGGCTGATTACAACTTTCTTTTGTTCAATTACCATTTTCTGATGAGTGTTTTCATTTTCCTTTTAATAGTTTCCATCTTTCTCATGGGAAATTTGGAGTTGCTTTCAGCTGGTTACAATTTTCTTGTGGCTGATTATAAATTTCTTGGGACTGGATGTGACTTTCTTATGGCTGAGTGAGAGTTTCTGATGGGAATAGTTTCTCGACAGGAATCAAGGAAATGGTTTTTACTGTCTTCTGTTGCATTTTTTAAAAAATGTGTTAACATGACCGCCTTTATTTACATGTTATGCGCATTTTAAAACCTATTTTAACTCTTCTTGTTTTAGCGGCGATTGTTTATTTTGCCTATCAGTGGTTTATTTTTCCTCTTTTCCAGCCGAAGGCCAAAGTCATTCATGTTATGGATGCCGATACTTTGCTTGTAAAAGAAAACGGGAAGTTGAAAGTAGTCCAACTTATCGGGGTTGATGCTCCTGAAGTAAGTGAGGACGGCAGTCGTCATCAGTGTTTTTATGAAGAGGCTAAAATAGCTACGGCTCAAGCTTTTTCAAAGACCCGCGATATAGAATTAAAAGCCGATAAGTTGTTGGGGGATACGGATATTTATCTTCGCCCTTTGCGATATGTGAAAGTAAAAAATAGTGTTACCGTGAACGAAATGTTACTTCAGGGCGGATTTGCCAAAGTGTATCTTCCGGATCATAAATCTTTTGAGCAGGAAAAAAAGTATTTACAGCTTGAGTCTGAAGCGCGCGAAAAGAAAGTTGGTTTGTGGAGTACACAAACGTGTCGGGGAATATTTTAATTTTCTTTCTGGGAGGTGTCTCAGCTGCAACCTGAAGTCTCACCGCAATCCAAACATTTATAACAGCTTCCGTTTCGTACCATGACCGAGCCGCAGGCGCTGCATATGGAAGCGTCTTCGTTGTTGAGATGCAAGGCCATATCTTTTTGCATTTTCGCGAACTCATCTTTTGTGACGGCATGAGCTGTTTGAGTTTTGGTCATGACCGGTATTTTAGCGTCAGTTGCTGATACTTTTGTTGCCGGTGTTGGGTTTTGGTGAGGTCGATCCGCTATGAAAGCTGCCGTGACATCTTCCATTTTCCCTGTCCCGTGCTCGAGTGGAACCTGTCGAAGCATGATGCTGGTCCCATTATCGTAGGCACGATCAACAAGGTCTGCATTATGGTATTTTTTCGCCGTTTCCCGAGGTAAAAATTTGAGGGCCAACCAACGACCAATGTAATCCATGATAGATTTTACCATCGGAATATCACGGTTTCCCGTCATTCCGGCCGGTTCAAATCGGGAATGGCAGAATTTGCTGACAAGAACTTCGAGTGGTACTCCATATTGCAAGTTCATCGATACTGAGAGGGCGAGGGCATCCATGATACCGGAGAGCGTTGACCCCTCTTTGCTCATCTTAATGAAGATTTCACCGGGGACGCCATCATCGTAAAGACCGACGGTAAGATACCCCTCATGTCCCGAGATGGAAAACTTATGAGTGATGCTGTGACGCTCTGGAGGAAGTTTTCTTCGAAGAGGTTTTTGAACGATTTTTTCAATAACCTGTTGCACCTGTTGCGGCCCAACGGTTTCGTCAATTTCATCCTCTTTCCCGAACTGGAAGAGATCGCCGAACGTGGCATCTTTTGAAGAGGTGTTGAGCGGCTGATTCAGTTTGGAGTTATCACGATAGACGGCATTACATTTCAACATCAGTTCCCAGCTTTCCATGTAGGCTTTCTGGATATCCGTCACTTTGCATTCTTCCGGCATGTTAACGGTTTTTGAAATGGAGCCACTGATAAATGGTTGAGCCGCTGCCATCATGCGCAAATGGCCGACGTAAGGGATGAATCTCTTACCTCTTTTGCCACATTTATTGGCACAATCGAAAACGGCATAATGTTTTTCTTTGAGGTGGGGAGCCCCTTCTATCATCATGGTGCCGCAAACGTATTCGTTGGCTTCTTCGATCTGCTCTTTGCTGAAACCGAGCGCCAGAAGCATATCAAATTCCATGTCATTTAACTCATTGTCTCCCATGCCGAGCACTGTACTGCAGAACTCTTCACCCAGGCTGAATTTATTGAACGCGAATTTTAGTTCAAATACACCGGCTAATTGCGCTTCTATCGCCGCGAGTTCTTTTTCGGTGAACCCTTTTTGTCTGAGACTTGCAGGGTTGATGTGAGGACAACCGTTCAAAGAGGCATGTCCTTTTACATATTTTTCGATGTCGCTTATTTGGCTTTCACTGTAACCAAGAGCTGACAAAGCCGGATGCAGCGACTGGTTCATAATCTTGAAATAGCCTCCTCCTACCAATTTTTTAAATTTTATGAGAGCAAAATCCGGCTCGATTCCTGTCGTATCACAATCCATGACAAGTCCGATGGTTCCCGTTGGAGCTATAACTGTCACCTGGGCGTTGCGATAGCCAAACTCAGTCCCCCACTGAAGAGCTCTGTCCCAACAGTCCTGAGCGGTTTGAAGGAGATCTTTCGGTGCATATTCTGGATTAATTCCCTGAGGAGTTACCGTTAATCCTTCGTATTCTTTCTTTTCAGCATTATAAGCAGCACGACGGTGGTTACGAATAACCCGGAGCATATGTTCCTTGTTTTTTCCATATTTTCTGAAAGGGCCAAGTACTTTTGCCATTTCGGCCGAGGTGGCATATGACTCTCCACATAAGATCGAGGTGATAGCTCCACATACGGCATAGGCTTCCTCGGAAGTGTAAGGAATACCCATTTGCATGAGAACGGTTCCGATATTGGCATATCCTAAACCTAATGTTCTGAAATCGTAGCTGAGTTCGGCTATCTCTTTTGAAGGGAACTGCGCCATGAGGACGGAAATTTCGAGAACGATAGTCCAGAGGCGAACGGTGTGTTTGTACCCTTCGATATCGAATTTTTTTGTGATGGGATCGTAAAATTTTATGAGATTGATGGAGGCCAAATTGCATGCCGTATCATCCAAAAACATATATTCGGAACATGGGTTGCTGGCATTAATGCGTCCATCTTCAGGACAGGTGTGCCATTCATTGATCGTGGTATCATATTGAATTCCAGGATCAGCGCAAGCCCAAGCAGCATATGCCACCTGATCCCATAATTTCCGGGCTGGTATCGTCTTGTATACCTTATTATTTATTCTGTTTTTTAATTCCCATGAGCCATCCGTTTTAACCGCATTGATGAAATCGTTCGGAACGCGAACCGAGTTATTGGAGTTTTGTCCACCGACCGTAAGGTAAGCTTCGGATCTGAAATCCGTATCGTATCGACGAAAATTGAACTCTTCCGGCTTCATCCCGTCCTCTACCTGCATTAAAACTCTTTTTATATATTTGAGAGGAACATGTTTTTTATTTGCCTGTTTAATGAGTTTTTTAAGGGTTGGATTTTTTTCCGGATCGATGCCATTCTCACTGGCGGAGTCAACTATCTTTTTCAATTCTTCATAGCAGATATGAGAGCCTGCATTTAAAGCAGCCACTTTTTGCTCTTCGATCACTTTCCATGTTACAAACTGCTCGATTTCCGGATGATCCATATCCAGACAGACCATTTTAGCGGCCCGACGGGTGGTACCTCCTGATTTGATGGCGCCCGCGGCACGATCAAGTACCGCTAAAAAGCTCATTAATCCTGAAGAGATGCCTCCTCCGGATAACGATTCATTTCCTCCACGAAGCTTGGAAAAGTTGGTCCCTGTTCCCGATCCATATTTAAAGAGGCGCGCTTCACGGATTACCAGGTCGAAAATCCCTCCTTCATTTACCAAATCATCCTGCACCGATTGAATAAAACAGGCATGAGGCTGTGGACGAGTATAGGCATCTTTGGATTTCATTAATTTTTCCGTAACCGGGTCTATATAGTAGTGCCCCTGGGCTTCCCCAGTAATGCCGTAGGAATGAGCCAAGCCAGTATTAAACCACTGAGGGCTGTTAGGAGCACACATTTGGCCCGCGATCATATATTTCAATTCATCTTCAAAAGCCTGTGCATCTTCTTTAGTATCGAAGTATCCATACTTTTCTCCCCAGTGTCTCCACGTTGAAGCCAAGCGGTTTGCTACCATTTTTATCGAGGTTTCACCTCCCATTATTACCTGTCCTTCTTTGTCTTTCTTCGTTTCTCCTTTTTCATCTACCTGAGGGACTCCTTTCTTTCGGCAGTATTTTTGCGCCAAGATGTCGGTGGCTACCTGAGACCAAAATTTCGGAACTTCCACGTCCTTCATTTCAAAAACTATGGATCCATCCGGATTTACGATCCGGGACGTCCTTTTATCATATTCAAAATAAGAAAAAGGATCTTTTCCTGCCTCGGTAAAAAATCGTTGGATTTTGAGTCCTTTTTTTACTCTTTCAGTGAGAGAAACAGCGGCAACGGGACGGGAAGTTTTTTTTAATGCCATAAGAATGGAATTTATGAGGATTTAAAGAGGAAAGGAATGAAATTTCGAGGAAGAGAAAGTAAGACAACCCCCTATATATAGTGGGCTAGGCTTTAAAATCTTCTATTTTCATACCAAATATTGAACGAGTCACAAGATATTCCCTTCATCTTCACCCGTCAAGAAATAAGAAGTAAATTTCCTCCAATTTACTTGCCTAAATTTAAAATCACCTCTTTGGTTATAATAGTTTGTTTCCCGTAAAATATATTTTGGAAAGAGCAACAAAATATGTAAAAATCGCCTTGAGATTTTTAATAGAATGCCATGAAAAAAATACGCCCCCATCCCGGGAAGGTTTTATCACCTTCTTTTCTCCCTTTTTGTCTTATTTTAGCAAAAAAAGCTGGTTTTATTTTAAAGAAGTACAGCGAGGATGGATTTCATATTTATCATAAGAAGCAGTTAAGCAATAACCTTGTGACAGAGGCGGATCGAGCCAGTGAAAAATATATTGTCGAGCAGATACGCCGGAAGTTTCCGACCCATGCGATTGTGGGTGAAGAGGGTGGTAAGCAAGGAGCTGGGAAGGCTTCGCATCCTTTATATCGATGGATCATTGACCCCTTGGATGGGACGCTTAATTTTACTCATGGATTTCCAGCATTTGCCATATCCATTGCTTTAGAATTTCAAAAAGAAATTATACTCGGAGTGGTGTATGCTCCCCTCCTCGGAGAAATTTTTTATGCGGAACGCGGGAAAGGAGCTTTTTACGTTTTCCACCTATCGGGAAAAAAGGCAAAGAAGTTAACGGTCAGTGATGTAAAGAGAGTACGTGAGAGTTTGCTTGCGACAGGACTTCACTCCAAGGACACCTCGGGAAATCTTCCGGCTTTTCAACACTTTTTGTATAAATCCCAGGGGATACGCCGCACCGGATCGGCCGCCCTTGATTTATGTTACGTGGCTGCGGGACGTTTCGACGGTTTTTGGGAGCCAGGTTTATCTTCGTGGGATATCGCTGCGGGTTCTCTTATTGTTGAAGAGGCCGGAGGCAAGGTTTCCAATTATAATGGGAAGAAACTAGATCTTGAGGCGGAGAATATTGTGGCGTCGAATGGGTTGATCCATAAAGAGATTTGCAACCATTTATAAAGCTGGTACACTAACCTTCGCCGTAATTTAGGAAGGTGTGTGCCCGTAGCTCAGATGGATAGAGCGTTGGTTTGCGGAGCCAAAGGTCGCGCGTTCGACTCGCGCCGGGCACACCAGAACTTTAAAATTTCAACATTTGAGCCTTTTTCCTTATCAGAAAGGGCTTTTTGCGGTTCGAGCCGAGAAAATATCTTAAAGATAGGATTATATTCGATTTCAAGCTCACCATCACATAGAAAGTACTTATAGCCAACGGTTTTCAATATCAAATGTTTCTGTTCGACCGACTGAGCAGTTCGAAATTTATAAACTAACTTCGCAGAGAATTCAAAAGTTTGCTCACATTTCTCAAGCCAGCTCTTCTGGTTATTTTCAGATTCATCAATTTTCCTCTTTAATAAGCTCAACTGCTCTTGTAATAAAGCCTTTTGTCTCAAATATTCTTCATCACTTAAAAGACTCCCATTTACATTGGAGGGGGAGATCCTTAGCTGGAGTAGGTTATCCAGACGTTGTTGATGGTCATTATAGTCCAATCGTAGTTTGTGTGTGCCTCCAGCTATAAGGCTTGCTTCTTCTTTATGTATTTTTGCTAATTTCTTTAACCCCCATTCCACAAAAAAAGGATGGAGCTGAACTTTTTCAAGAAGCTTAACAATTTTTTCTTCCATTTTATCTTCTCGTACATAAGGTTGCCTACAGGCACCTCTCTTCTTAGTGCAACGATAATAAGTATAACCTTTCTGAACTTCGGCGGTAATCATTCCACCGCAATCAGAACACTGTATTAAACCGGTATAATAAAACTCGCGCCAATGTTTTCTAGGCTTCGCTTTATCGGTCAAAGCTATTTGGACTTTTTCAAATAAATCTCTCGAAATAAGGGGCTCATAATTGCCAAGGTACTCTTCTTCTTTATACCTCATCACCCCACAGTAAAATTTACTGCTTAGGAGTTTACTGATTGAAGATTTATCAAAGGGGCGATCCCCTTTCTTTGAATGGATTCCCATACCGTAAGCTAATTTTGCTAATTGTTCTAGCGTATAGACACCTTTAGCTGCTTCTACGGCAAGCTTTTGAATAGAAGGGCCTAGAAGAGGATCAATTTCGATCCGCTTTAAAGGTCTCTTAAGAGCAATTAACATTTCTTGTTTTTTATGATCATAGAGTTTACCGGCTATTCTCCCATTACGATCAATATTTAAATAACCTACAGGGGCAACTCCTACCCACTCCCCTTTTTCCAGTTTTTATTTTGAGGCAGAAAATTGGAAAAATTTAGAGCAGATGGTTAGGAATTGGAAAAATAAAGCTTTACTTAAAAGACGGTATAAAATATTGATGGATTGCGTAGTATTTATAAAAATTGCTGGCAAAAGAAGAATAAACAGTGCTAATGCGGTCTTACCTACCTTAATAACTCAAATCGACGGCGCTTTGAGCGACTTTCTAGATTCCAAACATATCCAATGGGATTGTGATTATGATGATTGGGTTGATCTTAAGACCGGAAAGATTAGAAAAGTTGGAAGAAAGACTCAATATAAAAATTCAAAGCCAAAGGTTTTAAGTCATTCTCTTGATGATCTTGCAAACGATATATTTTTGAATATCTTGTTCCAAAAATCTCAAAGTGGAAAACCGCTTAACACACCATTTAATTTCAATAGGCACAAAATAATTCATGGCGAAAGTGTTAAATACGGTAGAAAAGATTATTTAATTCGAGCATTCATGGTCTTGGATTTGCTTGCACATCTTTAATAAAAGTAGAATCGATAAATTTCAAAAATATAATTAGGGATGTCGGACAATAAATTTATCATTTTTAAAGGCTCTTCAGTTGCACATACGGCTTGCACGTGTTAACCTACTATCCCAGAAAAACACCACAAACATGACAACACCAAAAACCAAACAGCTGCTTGCTTATTTATCTAGCAAGCATATAAATGCATCGCTGACTGTTTTGATGAAACTTGCTTATTTGGTTGACCTCATTAGTTACAAAAAAAATAAAAAACAAATCTCTGACTTTAGATATATAAGATTTTACTACGGTCCTTATGATTCAGCGATAAACGAATATATCGAAGAACTATTAAAAGAAGGCATTATCTGTGCACAGCCCGAATATACTTATTCAGGTAGTGAGTACATAATTTACCATTTTAATACTGATAAAGGATTTTCCTTCGATGCCTTGGAGATACCTGAAATTGAATTGATAGATGGAGTTCTGGAAGGTCTCAAAGGATATGGAGCAAAAACGTTAACAGATATAGCATATAAGACAGCTCCATTAGTTAAATTGAAAGCTACACAGGGGGGAAAAGAACATCTAGGAGAATTACTTGATCTCGGTGCATGATAGTCTTTCCTTTCTTTCCAGATGAATTCCATTTAAAAAAGATTGCAACCAGGCATTTGTATTTTGATAAAAAATCTAAAGAAAGCTCGACAAACGTCATTAAACCCAAATACAAACTTGCCGGTATCAATGATGTTTTAACTGATATAAGCGGAGTATATCGCTTTTTTGTTGGAACATCTGAAAAAACGTCATGCCAAAAAGAATTAACCTTGGTGGTTCAGCCTGATCACTGGGAAGATATTGAGGGAAGCCATGTATCTACTATTGGCACTGCAAATGG
>CAYSYL010000005.1:0-33101 GCA_964435355.1 uncultured Candidatus Peribacteria bacterium
AAATAAATTTTTTATCGCTACAACTTTAGCAGTTTTCTATGCGGTTATATTTGGTATTTTTGCCGCATATTCTTTATTTGAAAAGTGGCAAATAAAAGCTGCTGATTTCCTCTATCATCCCCAAACGCCCAGTAAAGATATTGTTATTGTATCTGTTGATAAAAATTCATTGGATAAACTTGGTGATTTTTCTCAATGGAATAGATCATATTTTGGAAAAGTTTTAGAAAATATCGCTCAATATCAGCCAAAAGTTGTCGCTTTTGATTTTCTTTTTAGTTCACCGAAAGATCAAGCAAGCGATAAGATTTTTTATAATGCTCTTTTAAAATCAAAGAATCCCGTAGTCCTTTTCTATCTCGCCCATGCAGAAACATATAATAAAAATGGGTACTATTCTAATAAGGAAGATATTGGAACTACTAAAAATATTCTTCCTCTTTTTTCTAAACCGCCTGCTGTCGTAGTGAGTGTCGCTATCGCTTTGCCCGAATATGATAACGTCATTAGGCGAATGGTTCCCCTTCTATACGATGAAGGTAAAAATAAATTTTTTGAAAATCTTTCTTTTACTATTGCCCGATATGCCTTATCTAGATCAGCTATTCCGCTTCAACCTCATATTTCTTCTTCCCGTTATATCTTTGATTTAGGTACTCAAGGAACTCGAGATATTCCGCTTGAAAAAGGGCAAATGATTGTTAACTATTTTACCAAATCATACCCTTCACTTTCGTTTGCCGATGTTTATAAAGAGAATTATCCGGATGGTATGGATCCGGCAGAATTTTTTAGAAATAAAATTGTCCTCATTGGTCCTACTGATAAATACTTTAAAGATAATTATTTTACCCCCCTTGAATCTGGAAAATATTCATTGCCAGGAATTATGATTCAAGCCAACGCCCTCCAAACCATTTTAGAGCAGAAGTTTTTGCGGAATATGACGCTGCCGGAAAAAATGGGGCTTCTTTTTGTTCTGTGCGGGCTGGGGGCGTTTATTTTTATGTTCAGTCGGATACGATGGTCGGTTTTATTTCTCATCGTTATTCCGGCGGCTTATACTTTTGCCGCTCCGTACTTTTTCGAACGGGGTATCATTTTAGACCTTGTTCATCCTTATCTGGCTTTACCGACGGTTTTTGTCGCAAGTTATATGTACCGTTATCTGACGGAATTTAAGGATAAAATGGCACTGAAAAATGCTTTCTCCAAATATGTGAATCCTCAGATCGCCGAGGAAATTTTGGCTCATCCGGAATCTTTTAAACTGGGGGGAGAAAAACGGGAGATCACTATTCTTTTTACTGATATCGCTCACTTTACTTCTATTTCGGAAAAACTGAAACCGGAAAGCCTTGTGGCTCTTTTAAATGAGTATTTTCAGGCCATGAATGAGGTCATTTTTTCTCAGGGCGGTACTTTAGATAAATTTGAAGGTGATGCCATTATGGCTTTTTTCGGAGCGCCGCTGGAACAAAAAGATCATGCTTTGAGAGCCTGCAAAACGGCGATTGCCATGCGACAAAGACTTAATCTCCTTTTAGAATCATGGAAAAAGAGTCCTTTGCTTCCCGGGGGAGAAACAAAGCCCCTCATCGATTTTCGTTGTGGTATTAACACCGGGGAAGTTATCGTCGGAAATATCGGCTCAAGTGAAAGATTTAATTATACCGTTATGGGTGATGACGTTAACCTTGGGTCACGGCTTGAAGGAGCCAATAAAAAGTATGATACCCGCATTATGGTAAGTGAAAAAACGTATGAAAGTGTTAAGGAAGTTTTCGCAGCTCGGGAATTGGATATTATTAAAGTAGTGGGAAAGAGTGAGCCGGTAAAAGTATTTGAACTCCTCGGCTACAAGAACGGCCTTGGAGAGGCTGCTCAAAAACTTTTGATTCAGTATGCTGAAGGTATCCGATTGTATAAGGAGCGAAAATTTTCTGAAGCTCTTACAAAATTCCAAGAGATATTGCAACAGTATCCTTCGGACGGACCTTCCAAGTTATACCGTCAGCGGTGTGAGGTTTTACGAACGCATACCCCTCCCCCTGAATGGGATGGAGTGTTTACCCTGGGAGAAAAATGATGGGATTATCTCCCTATTTAGACATTTTTATTTTTATAACAGTATTTTATACTAGGAGCGAACTATTATTCCTCATGTCACTTAAAAAACATATCGGTCACGCGTTCCGACATACCCGAGCATTTTTACGTTTAGAACGATCCCAGCGTTCTCAAACCTACGATGTCTTGTTTGAAGTGAAGTTGCACAATAGCTCTTTTGAAAATAAAAGTTTCTTTTTGATTATTCCTGAACCATATAGTCATGAACACCAAATCCTTCAAAGTGATATTACGTACGCCCCGGAAGAAGCGATTTCGGAGACCGATCGTTTATTCGGGAATAACTATGCTGCTTTTAAAGTGAGCTTGAAAGCCGAGGCGAGTGAAATTTTTACTCAAAGGTTTTCCGTCACTACTTTTCCCACTCGACCGAAAATCGATTCTACTTTCGTCCTTGAAGATTATAAAAATATGGATGAAACCGTTCGACCTCTTGCTCTCAAATTTTCTGCTCCCAACCGGTTTGTGAATGGAAGAGATAAGGAAATTCAAAGCATGGCCAATGATATTTTAAAGTCAGTGCCTTCAAGGAATCTACCTATCATAATGCGAAAGGTGAATAATTTTGTTAGAGATTATCTCGAGTATAAAAATCCTATTCCTGGTCTTTATACTTATGAAGAGGCTCTTCATAAAAAAGCCGTCGATTGTGGGGGGTTTGATGTTTTTTTTATTTCGCTCTGTCATGCTCTTGGAATTCCGGCGAGGATCGTTTCCGGATTTTATGCCGGTTATACGAATAATACCATGCATGCCTGGGCGGAATTTATGCAACCCAATGGGGTATGGGTTCCGGTTGACCCCTCTACTGAGCAGCTTTTTCTTGCCGGTCGAACAAAAAAATTAGGAACCTTCGGTTTTTGCCCAAGCGACCAAATTATTTTCTCGACCGGATGCGATATACCACTTTCTTTTCCGGCATGGGATGAGGCACGATTATTACAAACCGAACACTTCACGGATATTTTGCAAAATCCGTTTATTTATCCTGAAAAATCGCCTATTGTCCTTGAATCCCGTATCATCACATCTCTTCCTTCAAAAATTACATGAAAAAACCTATTTTTACCGCTTTATCACCCAATACTGAATGCGATGATCTTTGGCTTGCGTTCAAACTGCTGTGCACTCCATGGCGGTTAAGGTATGGCAAAAGTGTGGATATGCTTCGGGAGAGATTCAGTACTTTTCTACATAAGGATCCCAACCACTGTTTCTTTTTTGAAAGTGGGAGAACTGCTCTTTATACCCTTCTTCAAGCCCTTTCATTAGAAAAAGGAGATGAAATCCTGATTCAGGCGTATACCTGCGTTGCCGTTCCGGAACCTGTGCTCTGGGTAGGAGTGAAACCGGTCTATGTCGATATCGACCCCACCACTTTAACAATGTCTGTTTCGGATCTTGAAAAAAAAATAACCCACAAAACTAAAGTCCTTATCATACAACATACTTTTGGTCAGCCCGCCCAGATTACTGAGTTAATAGCCATTGCCCAACAGCATCATTTATTTGTTATAGAAGACTGTGCCCATAGTTTGGGAGGGGCGTACCACGAACAACAATTGGGAACTTTTGGGGATGCTAGTTTTTTCAGTTTCGGAAGAGATAAAGTTATTTCTTCAGTGTTCGGCGGCGCTCTTTTTGTAAAAAATAAGGCCTTGGTGGAGAAAATGAAGGCTTTTGTAGAAACCTATCCTTTCCCGTCACGTTTATGGACTTTCCAGCAACTGTTGCATCCTCTTATTACCGGTTTTGCTAAAGCTACTTATTCTATCGCTCTCGGAAAATTGGTTTTAAAGCTGGCTCGTATTTTGAAAATTCTTTCAAAGGCTGTTTACCCTGAGGAACGCCAAGGATATAAGCCTCCTTTTATCGGGACTCGGCTTCCTAACTCGCTTGCTTTACTTGCGCTTCATCAATTGAACAAACTCGAAACTTTTAATGCCCACCGTCGAGAATTGGCTCTCTTCTATGAAAAAGAACTTTCACATTTACCTTTCATTTTTCCAACTTCCGTTCTGAAAAAAGGTGAAGCGTCCGTTTTTCTCCGATATACTCTCCAAACTCCCGATGCTCCTGTTATCCGTAAGAAAGCAAAAGAGGTGGAGATTCATCTTGGTGACTGGTATACCACAGCAATTGCACCAGAGGATGTTAATTATGAAAAAATACTTTATAATCCCGCTGAATGTCCGGTGGCTGAAAAGGTTTCACTTCATACTTTTAACTTGCCGACGAACATTCAGGTGACTCTTAAAGATGCCAAACGTATTACTCAATTTTTGAAAGATTTTTATGCCCCTCATGATTCAAGCCGTTGAAAATAAAAAAAAATGGGAAGAGTTTATGGGGAAGGTGAAACCACCAACTTTTTTGCATTCGTGGGCGTGGGGTGAGTTTAACCAGGCCATGGGAACCAAAATTTTTCGTATGGGAATGTACGAAGGCAATACCTTAATTGGTCTTGCACTTATTTTAAAAATTACAGCACGGAGAGGTGCGTTTTTATTTTGTCCGCATGGACCGATTTTTTCGGAAAATGCCGATAAAGAAATGGGGCTGGAGGCTCTTTCCATGCACTTAAAAAAACTTGCCCAAGAGGAACACTGCGCTTTCATACGAATAAGTCCGATTCTGACGAAAGAAGTAGCTCATGAAAAAATATTCACGAAGTTGGGATTTAGACCAGCTCCCGTTCATATGATGCATCCTGAACTCGGATGGATTTTAAACATTCAACCGTCTGAGGAAGCGTTGTTAAAAAACATGCGTAAAACCACCCGGTACTGTATACGAAAGGCCGAAAAAGATGGCGTTACCATTCAGATGAGCGCTGCGCCTTCGGATATCGATAAGTTCTGGCAGGTGTATAAAGCGACAGTTGACCGACAAAATTTTACTCCTTTTTCAAAAGAGTATCTTTCCCGTGAAATAGCAGTTTTCGGAGTGAAAGATATGAAAGATGAATCCTTTGATTCACCTCTGTGCGAAGCTGTTTTTTTCTTTGCCCTTTATAACCAGGAAATTATTGCCACCGCTATTATCGTTTTTTATGGGAATTCAGCGTTTTACCATCATGGGGCCTCCATCCCTAAGTATCCAAAAATAACAGCGCCTTATCTTTTGCAATGGGCGGTCATTCAAGAGGCTAGGCGACGTGGGTGCGAATTATATAATTTTTGGGGGGTTGTTCCAGAAGAGCTGTCCCGACATCCATGGGCGGGGCTTTCACTTTTTAAACGAGGATTTGGTGGCAATTCACAAGAATATGTCCATGCCCAGGATTATGTTATCAATCAAAAGTACTGGTTGAATTGGACCGTAGAACGTGTCCGAAAATGGAAACGGGGTTTATAAAATTTGATGCATTATTATAAAAAGGGGCGGGATCGCTTATGGATCAACCGCCCCTGGTTTTCAGGTTACGCCTCGACGATTATCCGTCGGGCTTGGCCATGTTTACTCCCTCCTCTCAACCCCCATCACTTACGGGGTTTGCTTGGGGCAGTAGCGGAAGGCGGAGGTCGCGCCCACCTTGAGAAGGCAGGTGGAGTCCTCGCAGCCAGCCGGCGACTGCACTTCGATGTCGAGCATCGTGGAAACGTTGCACGGGAGGCCTTTCATGTCGACCTCCTCGTAGGTCGTGCACACGTCCCACTCATGGGTGGGGATGAAGCTGAACTGCGGCGACATCCTCCCTTCCGGCAGATTGATCGACTAAAAGAAAGGATTGTCGAAACGCGTCAACGTGACGTTGTTCGGGGTCGGCGTGTTCGTGACCTGCTTCTTGCAGATCTGAACTCCCCATTTCGACGGATCCACATCCCATTGGGAGATCGACGCGCAGAGGTACATCTCCCCATGGCGATCGCAAACCTCCGAAGAGGCGATGGTATACAGCTCCCCCGCGCTGAGTCCTGATTCCGCTGTTCCTACAGCGGAGTCCTGCTCTTGCTGTTCCTCTCCCCCACCTCCATCTCCTTGCTGATCACCACATCCCACCCAAACACTTGCCAGACATGCAAATCCGGCGATGAGTTGCTTCCTCATAACCCCTCTCTTTTTTCAATAGATTTCCCTTTTGCCGGAAATCCGACCAGAACCTTAAGATCTTAAAGTACTATTATGAATTTGTAACTGCCACTCACTTTATTTCCTTACAAAAAAACTTTGACATATAATGAAAAATTTTCTAAAAAAGTCACTCCTCGAGAATTTACAGAAATTAATTTCACCTCCCAGTTAGCTTTTAAAGCTACCTCTCGTATGGTCTCAATTACTATGGTACAATATTTCCATTTGTGTGATTTATTGCTGCTGCTTTTATTGACGCAACCCGCCATTTTTCTTACAATGCTAAGGCTCTGAAGCTTTTATGATGCGCTTCAGTTTGGATCATTTTTACTGGCTTTTTGTTATGGCATTTTTTAAACGGGTCATGCAGGGGGGGGCTGCTAACAGTTACATTGCTCTTGATATCGGGACTGAAGTGGTGAAAGCACTTTTATGTATTCCGGAGGGAAATAAAACGAGAATTGTCGGTGTCGGGAAGAGGAGGCAAAAGCTCGGGGAGATGCAAAGCGGAGCGGTCACGGATATAGCAGCTGTCATTGATAACTGTCAGTATGCTATTCGTGATGCCGAGAAAATGGCATCTACTTCGGCATCACAACTCATCATGGGGATTGCCGGAGAATTGGTCAAAGGGGCAACCACTACTATTAACTATACAAGAAGGGAACCAGAAAATAAGATAGATTTGAGTGAATTGAAAAATATTGTTCATAAAGTCCAGTGGAAAGCTTTTGATGAAGTGCGTTCTGAATTAGCCTATGAAACCGGTTATAACGAAATTGACGTTAAACTCGTGAATGCGGCTATTACTGATGTAAAAATAGACGGCTATAAAGTTGCCAATCCTTTGGGATTTCAAGGAAAGGATGTCACCGTTTCTATTTTTAATGCTTTTGCTCCTCTCGTTCACTATGGAGCGTTGCAAACCATTGCCTCAGAACTGGATATGGATTTACTTGCCATTACGTCTGAACCTTATGCAGTGGCGCGGTCTTTAAGTTACGAAGAAGGAGGAAAATTCAGTGCAATTTTTATAGATATCGGAGGAGGAACGAGCGATATTGCCATCGTCAGATCCGGCAGTGTCGAAGGTACCAAGATGTTCACTCTCGGCGGTCGAACCTTTACTAAACGATTAGCTCAACATCTGAATATTTCATTCGAAGAGGCGGAACAAATAAAACTCGCCTATACGGGGGAAAAGCTGGAGAAACAGTCTCATAAAATTGTACGTGAAGCCATGAAAAGCGACTGTGAGGTATGGATTTCGGGGGTCGCCCTCACTTTAAGTGAATTTCAAAATATAGATGTTCTTCCTTCTAAAATTTTGCTCTGCGGGGGGGGCTCGCATTTACCTGAAATTAAAGAGGTTTTGGAAAGCCGGGAATGGATACAAAAACTGCCTTTTCCACATAAACCCCATATCTCTTTTTTCCAACCAAAAATGGTTTCCAATATTATTGATGAAACAAAATTACTGAAGGATGTTCAGGATACTACCCCTATGGCTCTTGCCAATATCGCTCTTGAATATTTGAGTGAAGAGCAAATCTTAAGTAAGCTTTTGAAAAAAGTGGTTCGTTTAATGCAAATATAGTGGATCCACAAAAGCACAAAATGAAAACCTCATCTGATGCCGCTGAAAAAATTACAGTGGAAAAGAAATCTTTTGTGTCGAAAAAACCGATCAATAAAGAGCATTCCGGTAACGATCAGGTTAAAGTGAAAAGCAAGAAGAAACTCCTGAAAAAAGTCATCTATATTGAAATAGATGATGAGATTACTTCTATTTATGATCGGCTGAAAAATATTAAGACTCCTTCGATTTATCTGGTTGTGCCAAAAAGAGCCCTGATTTTTCAAAGTATCGTGAATCTTAAAATCCTTAAAGAAAAAATTTCGATTCTCGATAAAAAAATTTATATTATCACTAACGATACCACCGGAACGCATCTCGCTCAAAAATGTGGCTTGGACGTTTATAGCAGTTTCGAAAATGGAGAGCAGCCTTCACTGATTGAAAGTGACTTTACCGAAAACCCTTCCGACATCACTCCTTTGAAAGCGAGTGTTAATGCTATCGATGAGAAAGTTCCTACCCGAAGGGATGACAAGAAATGGTCGATCGTTGAACTTATCCGTAAAAGTCAACGTCCTGGTGGAATGCAAATTATTGAAAGCGGCTTTAAAAAAATTATTTCAAAGAATAAGGATAAAACTAAAGGGGTAAAAAGTAAATTAGTGTTAGTGGCCCCTAACCGGCAAGCTCTTATTTCTCTTATCATACTTACGACTCTTATTTTATTCATTATAAGCTATATTGCTTTGCCGGGAGCTACTATTACTGTTTCTCCTAAGCAAAATACCTTACCCATTACTCAAAATATCGTCTTAGCGGATTCAAAAGCGAATCAGGCAGAAATTGATGCCCACCTTTCTCCGAATGTCATACCGAGTTACTCTATTTCGAAACGAATTTCCAAAGTTTTAACGTATAAAGCAACCGGGAAAGAGCCTCATGGCAGTGATGCAACAGGAACCGTTACTGTCATTAACGAATTTCCCGACGAGAGGGCTTTGCTCATCAAAACTCAATTTCAAACGAAAGATGGACTTATCTTTAGAAGTACAAGGGCTATTAATGTTCCAGCCGCCAAGAACGGAAAGTTCGGAACGGCACACGTCGATGTTGTTGCTGATAAATTGGATCCCACCAATCAAATTATCGGGGAAAGGGGTAATATTGGACCAAGTAAATTTATCATTCCGAAACTTTCGCCTGAAAGTCAAAAGAAACTCTATGCCGAAAGCCGAACTGCCTTTAGTGGAGGTACGACTGAAGCCACCACCTATGTCACCACTCAAGATATTGAAGCGGCCCGTACTAAAATGGTGGCTGACTTAAAAGCTGCCGCTGAAGCTGAACTGGAGGCGAATGTTCGAGAATTAAATGAGAGTCAAAAGACCAATCTTGCACTTTTGAAAGGGAGTAAGGCCATTCAGATAAATGAGCCACAGGTCACTATTCCCCCCCATATAGAAAATAAGAAAACAGAAGATTTTGAAGTAAGAGGTGAAGTTATTGCTACCGGTGTGGCCTATAGTAAAGACGATCTCCTTACTATTTTGAAAGGTTTCCTTACGACCCATCATAGTCCCGAAAAACGTTTAGTATATATACGTGACGATTCCTTAAGCTATTCCATCAACGAAATTGATGAGGTCAATAAAAAGATCCACCTTGCCGCTACGCTTGAAGGAATAGAAGAGTTTAACATCAGTACGGATGAAGAAAACAAAGAACGTTTTGTTCAAAAAATCCGCGAACATGTCATTAATAAAAATATTCAAGACGCCAAGGCTTACATTCAAAATCTCCGTGAAATTGATAAAGTAAGCATTAATATGTGGCCTGCATGGTCTCCCACCCTTCCCGGCATACCTGAAAACATACGGGTTGAAATCAAGCGTGAGTAAGTATCTGGTATGCTTATGGTTTTAATAATTGGCAAAAAAATAGAGACGCATGGGCAATAAATATTGACATAAAGATTAAATTATGTCACAATGCTGTCTTTTAAATATTCCCGATGCGGTTTCGTACTGTTTTGTTCATTCTTATCGGTTTTGCCGCCTTTATTGGTCTCGTGTATTGGAGTATTAACTCCTTGCTAAAGTCCTCTAGTGGAAAGGTCGTTCAAAATACGACCCAGGCAGAAACTACTGCTCTTCAAGAAAATGAGGATGAAGCTAAAGAAAACCATGAGTTAAGCCAAGTTTATAAAGACAGTTTGGCGGCTACGCTCTACACTCCCGAGAATTATCGCGCTCCAAAGTATGATCCCTTTTTTAATAAGTATCGAGAAGAAACTTTATACGTAGAACCTTCCCCTGACATTACGAAAGTTGCACCGAGCGCTGATTTTTCCATCCAAACCGACCGGAAAGGTTTTGCCGATCGAAATGCCGGAACCATTGGGACTATTTTTACTTTTAGCGCGACTATTACGACTGACAACAATACTCCTCTTTCCCGCTTGGAGGCCCGGTGGGATTTTGAGGGGGATGGCGTGTGGGATACCTATTTTTCCCGCGTAAAAACGGCGAAGCATGTCTATGACACCGCCGGTACCTATGACGTTACCCTTGAAATACTCGATTCCGAAGGAGCGGTGGCTCACAAAACCAAGCGCATCATCGTCGTTCATAATACTGAACCAACTGCCCAACTTCGTTTTAAGCCTATTACCGGCACTGAAAATACTATTTTTGAATTTGATACGGGAAAATCTTTTGACAGTCAGTATAATCGTAATCAGCTTGAGTATCGTTTTGACTGGGGAAGCGATGGGGTGTGGGATACTCACTTCCAGCGCAAAACCAATTGGAGGCATAAGTTTGAAATAGCAGGGTTTCAAACCATTACTATGGAAGTTCGGGACCCAGAGAATTTAACCGATCAACTGACGGTAACGATATTGACCGAGGCCAACATTCCTCCTTATGCTGATTTTACTGTCGGAGTGAAACAGGATCCCCATCATCCTGAAGATCCTACTATCTATGTTTTTGATGCCTCGATGACGACGGATGTTGAGACTCCCAGCAAACGACTCTTATACCGTTGGGATTTCAATTATACTGGCGCGGATGATATCGTTTTTGATACCAACTTCTCCACTGCCAGCAAACATTCGGGAACTTTCACTACGAGGGGATTAAAAACTATACGCCTTCAAGTGAAAGATGCTGATGGAGCTATGAGTGAGCTTATTCAGGAGATTGAAATATAATAGGGTGACAGGAAGAATCCCATTCTTGGAGTTTAACCAACTCTAGAAAGACAGCTTACAACAAAACATCTTTTCGTGAGAGTCTACTCTTAGTGGGTTTTAAAAGTAGGTAAAAAGTGATATAATGAAGTAATGTTTTTTTGCTTTTTTTGTTAAAACATACTGATGAAAAAGTTGTATTTTTCTACCGTCAGATTATTAAGAAAAAAAACGTGGGCCAGCCTTCTACTTTGCTCAGTTTTACTGAACACATTTAGTGGAATGACAGCTTTCGCCGCTTCTTTTTCTACGAGTTCACGTTCTACGATACATGGACATTATCACCCCCAAAATACGTACCTATCACCTGTAAAAAAAGCTCCCATGGAGTTTACTGGACTTGGAATAAAGTGGCATCAAATCGTTCCTGAAGGAACGGGTATTGAACTTTTTATCCGTTTTCAAACACATGCCGGGTGGGGTAGTTGGCACAGCCTTGAAAGTGATATAGATGGAAAGACTGAACAAAATCAGCAGTACCCTACTTCTTTTATTGCCACCAATCTTGCCCATTCTTTTCAATATAAAATCGTGCTCAGTACGCAAGATTCGAAGATTACTCCTCTTATAGAGAATATTGAGTTTACTTATTTAAATGCCAAAGAAGCTATTGGGACTGAAATTGAGAAAAGTAGTTTTGGGCAAATACCTGTCACTTCAATGAGTAGTGCTGAAGTAAGGTCTCCGATAACTGCGACTCTGGGAAGTTCTTCCGTAGCCCGATTTCTTTCCGAAAGTTCTGATGACGTAAAACAACAAAGCACCCTTATAGTGGCCGATAAAAATGCATCTTCACGTTCAAAAAATGTAAAAATTATTTCACGTAAACAATGGGGTGCTGATGAATCCCTCCGTTATTATAAAGAGACTCAAAGCGACAGCTCAGCTACTGAAGGAGTCGGATCTGAAACCAGCGATAATGAAAACGCTCAGCCACTTGATAATGAGACTCCAAAAACCGTTGATCCTTCTGAGCTTCTCTTAAGTAAGACCGTCACCACCGCTTCGTCCGGTGAAACTCTCACCTGGCCTTTGGAATATTCCGCTAAAATTTCCAAAATCATCATTCACCATACCGCCAGTGTCAATAATCTCGATAATCCGAAACAAGCCATACGGGATATTTATTATTGGCATACCATAAAGAAAGGATGGGGAGATATCGGTTATAATTATATTATTGATCCGAAAGGAAATATTTATGAAGGCCGATATGGCGGAGAAGGTGTCGTGGGCGCTCATGCGGCAAATGCCAATACCGGATCTATTGGCATCGCCGTCATGGGAAATTATGAGGAGAACGATGTGCCTCCAGCGGTTGTTGACTCTTTGGTAGCTCTTATCAGACTTAAAACAACCACGTACGGAATTGATCCGACTGGATCTTCAAAATTTCGAGGACAAAAATTACCGAATGTTATGGGGCATTTGGATGTTCGAGCTACCTCCTGCCCTGGAAAGAATTTGTATAAACTTTTGCCGACTATTCGTGAGCAGGTGAAAGGTGAGTTGAAAACGAATTTTATCGATAAACGACGAACGGCAGATCAAAAGAAATATAATTACGATCTCATAAGTAAAATTTCAACTATTGAAGTGGAACCCGGCGAGCAAAAAAATATTTCCATTACTCTAAAAAATACCGGGAATACTTCATGGGGCAGTGAAACTACTTTAATGGTCAATAATACGGACGATAGTAAAAACTTCTTCGATGGAGCTAGAACCATACGTTCAAACCCAATCGGGAAGGTCGTTTCACCTGGAGATAAAGCCACCTTTACTTTATCTATACGTCTTAAAAAATATAGCGGAGGTTTTGGGAGTTTTGAAGTATTTCCTTTTATCGACGGGTCCAAAAAGGTGGAAAAATATCTCAGCATTCCTCTTAAAGTTACTTCCCCCGAATACGATTACGAAACTGTTTCTGTCAACGTTAAGAAAAGTAATTTAAAGGCAGGCGAAGAGACTGATGTTGTTGTCGTCCTTAAAAATACAGGTAATATTGCATGGCAGCGAGCCGGCACTAATCGCATGTCACTTGGTACAGAAAATCCACGCGATCATTATTCCCAATTACTATCAAGACCGGCAACCCGTTTAGGCAGGTTGAAAGAAAGTGAAGTTAAACCAGGGCAAAAAGGAACATTCCTTATTAAAATTAAGGCTCCAAAGTTTGATGGTGTTTATCGCGAATATTTCGGGCCGGTTATTGAAGGAGTTTCATGGCTTCCTTTTAAAGAAAAAAACTCTTTTGAAATTACTGTTGGGAAATCGGGCGACAAGGGAGATCGAAACCAAACATCTTTCTCTCCATCCAAACTAAATCAGGAAATGAAAAAAGATATTCGTGTGGATCTTAGTTTTAGGGGAGAACCTGTTATTTCTTCGGAAACTGTTTTTACTCTTTTTGATGGTACAAAAGAGTTAGCTCAATTTTCTGCCAATACTCCTGTTCGGGTCACGTATTCTCAGAATGCTTACAGTGTCACAACTGATAAGAACTATTTTAATCTGCAGACTCCACCACGCTTTCGCTCCGAAGGAGGAGTTATGAGGATAGAGAACTTTGAGCACCGCCCAGATTGGGATGTGACGCTTAACGATAATGAATATCGCGGGGTGTTGGAACCTCATTATTATCACAATGAACTTCATGTCATCAATGAGCTTCGTGTTGAAGATTACCTTAAAGGACTTGCTGAAATTTCGGCAAAAGATCCCTCAGAAAAAATCAAAGCGGTCCTTATAGCAGCGCGAACCTATGCCTATTTTTACACGACCGTTTCAGAAAAATTTCCAGGAGCCCCTTTCCACCTTACGGATGATCCACAAAAAAGCCAAATTTATCTCGGCTACGGATTTGAAAAAAGAAGTCCTACGGGGGTAAAGGCTGTCAATGGAACTCGCGGATTAGTGGTCACTTTCAAAGGGACAATAGTAAAAACTCCTTATTTCAGCGCTGACGATGGACGTACGAGAAGTGCCAAAGAAGTGTGGGGATGGAATGATACTCCCTATCTCGTGAGCGTTGACGATCCGGGTTGTATCGGGAAATCCATGGCGGGACATGGCGTGGGCCTTAGTGGTTGCGGAGCTTTTTACTTTGCGCAACAAGGAAAAACGGCTGAACAAATCTTACAATACTATTACCCTGGAACTACTCTCAAACAAATATAAAAATTTTTTATGCTGAAACTTATTCCTCAAGAACGGCCTGAACTGGTTAATAAGGGAAACATCATCTTGAAAAAGTTCTTTCACCAGAATAAAAAAAACAATACCGCTCTGATCCTTAAACTCCAACAAAAACTTCAACGTGAAGATAATTCCGATCATATGGCTCTAAAAAAAATCTGCATCAACTTCGCCAAGTTCGTGGAAAAAGAGGAAAAGGCCACTGAAATTGAAATCCATGATCTTACTCACAATTTACAAAAAGCTATTCTCTGCTTGCAACGTCATCGTCATCGACTCTTGCGAAAACGATCGAAGAGGAAATAGTTAATTCATTCTAAGGATTTCCGAAAAGCGGTGAAAATCTTTATTGTTTTTTAATGAGTGCTGTGTTTTGATACATAAAGTTTAATAGAATATATTGTGTTTGTTCTTGCTCTTTCCACTTCCACTTCTACAACAGAGATCGCTCTTGTAAGTGAGGAGAAAATAGTTTTCGAAAAAAGCTGGCCATCCCATTACAACGAAGCGGAAAAGCTTTTACCTTCACTTCAGGCGGCTTTATTGAAAGTGTCTCAAAAAAGTGAGGATTCACTAAAAAAAACGGACACATCATCTCAACTGATGGGTGTTTTTGTTGTTGCCGGCCCCGGCAGTTTTACTGGACTACGTATCGGCGTTACGATTGCCAATAGTTTAGCCTTTTATCATGATGTTCCACTTTTTTCTGTTTCCACTTTTGAATATTTGTATCGGAAACTTCCCTCCTCTTTTTTATCTTCTACCGTTGTATTGCTGAAAGCCGGTGGAGAGTTTGTCGCTTTAAAAAAGCGTGATGAGGTGAAGCATGAATTGATGCCTCTTTCTGAGCTGGATAAATTTTTCGATGTGCAGAAAGATATTCGTTTTATCCTTACTGATATAAAATTATCTGAAAGGAAACAATATCCACTGCCGAAAAAAGTTCAATGGTTTCCTGAAAAACAGCTTAAAAGCTTGGGGGAAGTAGTGCAGGAATATCTTCGGGAAAAACCAACACCACACACCCTTATCGAACCGATTTATTTAAAAGCTCCTGTTATCACTAAAAGTAAAAAAACAAATTTTACCGACCATCCATAATTATAAATCATACGTCGCCATTTTATGCTTTATATCGTTGCAACTCCTATCGGGAATCTTGAGGATATTACCCTGCGCGCCCTTGATACTCTCAAAAATGTTGATTATATTGCGGCGGAAGATACCCGTCATACTGCCATTCTTCTGAATAAGTATGATATCCATAAACCACTATTGAGTTTCCATTCTTATAGTGACAACCGCCGTTTAGAGGAAATTTTACAGCTGTTAAGAGAAGGGAAAAAAGTAGCTCTGGTTTCGGACGCCGGGACTCCAGGGATTTCGGATCCGGGATACCTTCTTATCAAAGGGGCTATTTTGAATAATATTCCGGTTATACCTATTCCAGGAGCTTCCGCTTTTTTAACCGCTTTGTCCGCCAGCGGGCTTCCGACTCATAATTTTGTTTATCTTGGCTTTCTTCCCTTAAAAAAAGGACGCAAAACTTTACTCGAGTCTTTTAAAGATGAGGAGCGTACCGTTATTTTTTATGAATCTCCTCATAGAATTATTAAAACGTTGGAAGAGTTAGCTCGTCTTTATCCTGAAAGATCTTTGGTATTAGCACGAGAACTGACCAAAATTCATGAAGAGTTTGTGCGAGGAACTACGAAAGAGGTTTTACAGTATTTTCAATCAAGAGGGGTTAAAGGTGAGTTTGTCGTCATGATGGGGCCTTCTTAGTTTTTGCTGCGAACTTAGAATTAGCACTCTAGGAAACAATTATCTCTTTCAGTCTACCAAAGCAGTATGGACAGAGAGAAATTTATGTTTAAATTTCTCTCGTATTTTTTTTATATTACTATGTCTCTAGATTTTAAAATCGATCCTGAATTAATTGCATTAGCGGGATTAGCTGCTCTTAATCTCAGTTCTACAAATTGCTCTTCCCTTCCTCCGATGGCCAATGAGGTTGAAAGACTTGCTACAGAAAGCTCCATTTGTGGGAAACTTACATATCCTAAAAAAGGAGATTTTACCGGTGATCAGGTTTCCAATTTAATTACTGCGTGCGCTGCTAATATAGAAAATGTTGAACAGGCTTTTCTGGCCTACGAGGATACCTGTGATAGGGGGCCAGAGGATGTTCCTTTTGAATGTGCTTCAGGGGGAAAACAATATGTTCATAATTGTCAGAAATTGGCCGAAGATATGGCAGAATTCACTCGAAAACTCAATCCTACCTATGCACCTTTAACTCCCGATGAAATAAGAGCAAACAATGAGGAAGTTAGAAAAAAAGTGAAATCAACTTACTTCCCAACCGACGATACCGTTTGCACTATCACTCAAAACCCGTACTATAAACCATAAAGATTAAGATTTTCCGGAATTCATTTATATTTTCCATTATAAATCATACCCTGAGGAGCACGCTTGGGTATGGGTGTAGCTTTTAACTTCGCTGTACACCCGACTGGAAATGCTGGTTTGTAATGTAATTTTCGGTATATCCTCACCAAAAGCTCCGAGTTCACTTTGCGAAGGTTGGAGTGACATCAGAATAGTAACATGTGGTTGTTGCTGGCTCCCATCCGCAATATTTATTTCGGCGAATGCTTTTCTCGGATCTTCCAGAGGGCTTACGTAAAATTTAAGATCGGTAATATTCGTCCGAAGAGGGCTGATGGGAACGAATCCTTTGTATATATCTGAAGGAGTATTGGCTATTAAGCTGTCTTCCAGGCGATTATTGGGAAAATTATTGGGATTACAATCAAATGAGGTATCGCAATAATAGTTCACTCCCGGCTCCACCCATTTTTCAACGATTCCATCCGTGTTCGTGTCTTCCCCTATTAAACGGATCATGCTTAAAGCTTTTTCTCCACTTGCATTTACTGTTTTTAACGCCACTAATGTTTTCTTTTTGCCCGCCGAGTCTATTAAATAAAGTTCCTTTTGAGAATGGAGGGATGCATTGGCGCAGGAACCCGGAATAGTTCCAGCTCCATATTTTTCATCGCAAAAGGCATTGGCCGTTCCCGCAGAAGCTGCTTCCAAAAAATAAGGATTTTGTCCTACATTTAAATCGAGGGTTTCTTTATCGATAACGCATCCAAGGTTTTGGTCAGCGGGGGCACCATTATTACATTTTGCTCCGAATTCAAGATCGCTCCCTGGATTATAAAACCGCGAGGCATAACATCCATATTCTGCCCCATATCGCTCAGGAATCAGGACATTATCTGGATCTTTTTCTACGGATTTATTGTAGTATTCCTCATAATCTATAGTGTTATAGCGCACTTCCCTGGCTAACCGCTCCATCATGAAACGGCCGTCTTCATAGAGAGCATTTTCCAAGGCAATTCTTCGTTGTATACGCGTGACATTCACAAAAATTATAACACCAACCAATGCCACCAGGGCAAAAATGCTTGTGGCCAAAACCACTTCTACCAGGGTGAAGCCTTTAGTTTTTTTTGTGCGGCGATATATGGGAAGAAGGTAAACCATGACGGAAAAGTAGTTGGTATCATGAAACCATAGAGCCTTTAAAAAAACAATCGGGTGGTAAGAAATAAAGCTCCCACAGACCACATGATGAGGGTGGAGATTTACCATAGAATCTGTGAAAAGATTGAAAGCTTTGACAGAATTTGCTATTCTTTGTTTCCTACCAGAAGGAATTTTATTTATTTTGAATCTACTATGACCTCACTTAATGATTCTCCCTCTTCGCTTCCTTATTCTTTGGGAATGTCCTTTGTATCCCAGGTGATGCTTTTTTTTGGCCTTGCCATTTTAAGCTCTGCTTTCGGTGCCTATAGCGCCCTCCATTTTTTTGCCTCTGTTTTTCTTGCCAACCCGGAGCTTATATGGTTCGTGTATCTTTTAGAACTCGTGCTGGTTTTCACTTCGAGGCTTTGGAGCACTCGAATGCCGCTCAATTATGTTCTTTTTTTCCTTTTTACTTTTTCTACCGGGGTAACCCTTGTGCCCCTTTTAGCTTCCGTTATATATGAATTCGGCAGCCTTGACATTATTTATAAGGCTCTTCTTGCCACCACTTTAATGTTCGGGGCTACGGCTCTCTTCGGATGGGTTACCCGTATTAATCTTCAGGGTATGAGCGGGTTTTTATGGATGTCGCTTCTCGGGATGATCGTGGTGTCTATTATTCATATTTTCATGCCCTGGGGCAGCTTTTTTGAGCTTCTTTTTGCCGGCTTTGGCGTGATTGTTTTTAGCGGATTTACCATGTACGACATACAAAATTTAAAGGTTTATCCTCACGATCGAGCTATTGATGCCGCTCTTAACCTCTATCTGGATATTTTTAACCTTTTTATTTTTATCGTGAGATTACTGACCGGAAGCCGAAGGTAATCGTTATAAGCACTTATATTTCTATCTATGAAAGAAAAAAATCAGCTGACTATTCAGATTGGGAAACTTTGGAACAGTGCTGAAGGGACGAATGAAAAATATGATTTACATACAAAGGTCACCTTTGATCCAAAGGAAATTGATGTAGCCGGGCCACTTGAGGGAAAACTTTTGCTTATAAAACTGAAGGATGAAATTGTCGCTTTACTGGAGAATGCTTCTATTTCCCTTCACTCCTCGTGCGAACTTTGTCTTAAAGCTTTTGAACAAATTATTGATATTCCAACGGCTGAGCGCCAATTTCTTGGCTATCCTTCCATAGAGGCTTCTTTTGAAGACATGTTTCTTATCGATCTTGCCACTATGACTATTGACCTTTCAGAAATGGTCCGGCAGGAAATCATCTTGCATTTTCCACTCGTTTCGGTATGCTCTGAAAGCTGCAAGGGGCTTTGCCAGCGGTGCGGGATTGATAAGAATGTGAAGTCATGCACCTGCTCGGATGAATCATTAGATTTTCATAAGCCGTTTAGAAACCTTAAGTCACTTGTTGCCTCTCGGCGTTCAACTTCTAAAAAATTAATTAAATCGTAGTTCTATGAAACATCCAGTACCCAAGTATAAAACCCCGAAACGCAAGACCAGAAGCCGTTTTAGCTCTTTCAAGCGAGGGGTCCAAGTGAAGCTTTTAGGAGTCGTACATTTGGTTGAATGTCCTAACTGCCAACAAAAAATGTTGAATCATCATGTTTGTAAAAATTGCGGACAGTTTCGAGGAAAAAAGGTATTGAATATGGAAAAACAGGTAGATAAAATCACTAAGGTTAAGGCCTAATATCGCTGACTGATGTCTTAGTTTTTCGATGGAAGTCTTGCTGCTGGTAGTATTTGAAATATAGATTATATTGTGTAAATTATGGCTTCTTATCGACACTTAGCCCGAATAGCCGTGATGCAAACCTTGTTTGCCCTGGAGTTTCGGAATAAAGAGAACATGGATGCCATGGCCTTTTTGGAGTATAGCTGCCATGAATTTTCCGATAAATTGAAAGATCTTTCGTTTGCCCAGGAGCTGCTAAAAGGACTTCTTTCAAAACAGGCGGATATTTTAAAAATACTGCAGCAGGAGGCTCCCCAATGGCCGGTCGATAGAATTGCTCCAGTGGACCGTTCCATTTTGGAAATTGGCATCTACGAAGTTTTGCATTCAAAAGATGTTCCCCCTGTTGTTGCTATTAATGAGGCCGTAGAGATGGCTAAAAGTTTTGGAGATACCAACTCTCCTAAGTTTGTGAATGGTGTTTTAAGTGCCGTTATGAACACTTATCCCCGCGAAGACTCCACAAAATAGTTTTATTGCGTTAAACTATAGGAGCTATTTTTATTTTATGGCTTTTAATCGCTACGAGAATTTGGAAGCAAAGGTTCATGTCACTTTTACCAATCGTGAACTTCTTGATTTGGCTTTTGTTCACAAATCATACGTTAATGAACATCGGGAAAAGAAAGTCGAACACAATGAGCGGTTGGAATTTCTCGGGGACGCTGTTTTAGAGCTTGCCGTAACAGAGTTTCTTTATAAGCAGTATCCGACGAAAGAGGAAGGTATTCTCACGAACTGGCGCTCTGCCCTGGTAAAGGGGAAGCATTTGGCGGAAATATCGCAAAAACTTGATTTAGGAATGTATCTTTATTTAAGTCGCGGGGAGGAACGTTCCGGCGGACGCAAAAAAAATTATCTTTTGGCGAATACTCTGGAAGCTTTTATTGGAGCTCTTTATTTGGATAAAGGTTATAGTTCAGCCCATCAGTTTATTGAAGAGTTTATTTTGCGTGAGCTGGGTGGAATTTTAGAACAGGGACTTCATATTGATCCCAAATCGCGTTTTCAGGAGATGGCCCAGGATATTTTAAGCGTTACCCCTGAATATCGTCTTCTTCGAGATGAAGGTCCTGATCATAACAAATGTTTTACCATGGGGGCTTACGTTGGAGAGGAACTGATTGCCGAAGGGCAAGGCTCGAGTAAACAAAAAGCGGAGCAGGAGGCTGCCGCCGCCGCTTTAAAAGTTAAAGGGTGGGATTGATATCCTTCTTTACGGTATATTAAAGGTTATCGGGAATAGCAGAACCTTTCCGGCTATTTTCACTTCAGCGAAAGCGGTATAATTTCCTGAATCGAGATCGCCGGCCAATTCTACAATACCGTTTGATGGTTCGGAGGTAAGGAGTGGGTGTAAATGAATGTACACCTCAGAAGCCTTATGTTTTAAGACGACAACATGGGCAAAAGATTCAAGATATGGTTCCAATTTTATCGGTTTTCCCTCTTTTGTTATTTGATACGAGAAAATAGTTTGTCCGCTCATTGTCGTTTCAATTTTCACCTGCGCCTTATATCCGTTGTTTAAGGCAAAGGTGTCGGGTGTCAAACCGGGGTACAGAATATTTTCTGTCGACGCTTCTCGAACTATCAAATCTTTTTTCAATACTATCGGATTTCCCTGAATGGGCGTTACGTCAATATAAGCATAATATGTTCCCGGTTTCGTCATAGGAGCTGATACATTCCAGACTCCGGCTGCATATACTGGGTGGAGATGAAGGTAGTCTTTAAGATCTGAGGATACGAGGACAAAGTGGAGCTTTTTCTCATGGCTTGTTTGCAAAAGGTCAGGGGTTAACTCTTTTCCCTTTTCATCATATACATTAAATTTCAACGGTTGTGTGGCGAGTTTTTGGAATTTTTCTATTTTAAATTTTACGCGGGTTCCGGCAGGAACAGCTTTCAAGACCGGGATAGCTGACATTTCAGTATGCATGGCCATTGATCCCGAATTTTCCTTCTCATTTTTTTCATCTCCTTTGATGCTTATTCCTGCTACTTGCTGACCATTTCTTAACTCCTCGGTTTTGACATTTTCTGTGGCGGAATTTTCTTGCTTCGAAGCGTCCCACTTTCCTTTGGATACTATTCCTGTAATGAGGACAATGACGACGATTAAGATAACGGCAAAAAGTGCCGGCTGGTCAATTCCCTTTTTGGTTTTCTTTTTCATAAGGCAATTTTAAGATTTATTTGAATGTATTTTATTACGAAAGTTCTTGGGTGGCAATTGCGCCTTCCCTCTTGAGGGCTTTATTTCAATATATTACACTGCATCTGTCTTTATAGTGTTTTATGAAAAAAATATCACTTTTCTCTCTTTTAATAATTCTGGTTCTCGCTTTTAGTGCTTGCACTCCTAGTCCTTCAAATCCATCAGGGAATATTCCACCCGCTGCTTCGACTGATACTGTTACTTCCACCACTCCAGCAACGGATTCTCCGTCTGTAGTAAAGCCATCTTTTCATACTGCTCCTACATCCCAAGAAATATCATCAACTTCGGAAAACTCTTCTAGCAATACCATCCTTACTCCTTCAGCCTCTCCTCTTCAAATTTCTGCTAAAATTCCTGTCATCATGTTTCACTATATCAGGAATGTTGACTCTTCTGCCGATCCATTGGGATACAATCTTTCACTCGACCCTCAAGAGTTTGAAAATATTCTGAAATACTTACAACAGGAAGGTTATCATACCGTGCATCTGAAGGAGGTTTTATCAGATCAGATTCCTGAAAAGCCGATTATGTTGGTTTTTGACGACGGTTATGAAGATTTTTATACGACTGCTTTTCCACTTTTACAAAAATATGGATTGACTGCTTCCTCGGCTATTATTACGGACAAAATGGATAGTGGAGCTTACATGACTCCAGCCCAAGTCCAAGAAATATATGCCAACGGTATTGAAATTTTTTCTCATAGTAAGAGCCATCCGGATTTACGCACGAGTCATGATGCCGAATATGAAATTGAAGGAAGTAAAAAATATCTCGAAGACCTTTTAGGAACTCCCATTATCGGTTTAGTTTATCCTTCCGGGAAGTACAATGAACAAACCATCGAATTAGCTCAAAAAGCTGGATATAAAGCCGCCTTTACCACTGCTTCCGGCTTTGCGGATTTCTCCACCAATCTTTTTGAACTTCAGCGATTACGGAGCGATAACAGAGATGGCCTTCCGGGATTAAAGAAAAAACTTCAGCGGGGCTAGAGTAGGGATATTATATTTTTATACCAGCTGTTTTTATAATTTTAAATTAAAAAGAGTTGCATATTATAACATAATGCCAGAATCAGGGCAAAGCCCTTCCGCCCGTAGAGAACCGTAGGAAGAGCGAGTATTAGCTGAAAGTGATGATAGCAACGGTATTACCGATTTAGCTATAAGCAGTAATTATAAGTGTTTAACCGTAGGGGCTGGGATTGCCCTATTAATTGCTGGTATTTTGGCGTTATATCCAGACTCGCCAGCTCAAAAGCTTGAAGAGTTGCTACAAGAATTGCGTATACCATAGACAATTATTTCTCTTTCGATTCTAAGTTTTTTTTCGCTTTTTCTATAGCCGTTGTTGCATCTTTAGTAATGTATTCATCTCCTCCAATTTTCTTTGTAATTCCCAGTCGGTCCAACTTTTTTTTCAATCTTTCATTAAGGGTTGCAAGGTAAACCTTTCCTTTGTTTTTTACTACACGATCAATAATCATTTCTAGAGCATGGATTCCCGTCACATCCATATGTGAAATATGTTTCATGCGGAGAATAAGAATTTCTCCTTGGTTATGCTGAATCTGGTTTTCAAACTCAGAGGCAACTCCAAAAAATAAGGGGCCGGCCACTTCATAAAGCTGTATTTGAGGATAATCTTTTAATGAATCGTGCAATCGTTTTGATCCGGCTGTCCCAACAGGTGTGGCATGGTTCATCTTATTAATCGTTAATCGACTCGATCGCTGAATAAACATGGCAGCGGCCAGGACTATTCCCACCGATACGGCCGTCGTAAGATCTACAAATACCGTTAGAAGAAAAGTGGTCAAGAGAACACCGGCATCCTGGATTGGACTTTTTAGTAGATGGGTAAAATGAGGTATTTCGGACATGCCATAGGCTACCATCATCAAAATTCCTGCAAGAGCGGCCATCGGAATGTATTTTGCCAGTGGACCAACTACCAATAAAATAAGGAGAAGCGTTATTCCATGGATAATAGATGAAACCCTCGTTTTTGCACCGGTACGAATATTGGCCCCCGTTCTCGCAATAGCCCCCGTTGCTGGAATAGCTCCGAAGAAAGGCATGATAACATTACCAACGCCCTGGGCTATAAGTTCTTTATTAGAATTATGTTTTGTCCCTGTCATCCCATCCGCAACGACAGCAGAAAGCAAAGATTCGATGGCTCCGAGCAAAGCAATGGTCAAGGCTGATGGAAGAAGCAGTTTAATTTTTTCAAAGGATAGCTCGGGAACTGCTATATGAGGTAAACCCGTGGGTAAATCTCCAATTAATACCGGTGCCGGAAGATAATTTTTGAATAAATAGGTAATAACCAGGCTGGTGACGACTCCGGCTAAAAGAGCGGCTGGAGCGGGAGGAAATTTTTTAATTTTCTTTTGCCAGATAATGTAGGTTGCCATGGTAATAATTCCAATAATAACCGAGCTGAGGTTTATGCCTTTCATGATATGGGTTGTCGCCATTTGAATCGTTTCAATAAAGTCGGTAGGACGATGTTCAAAATGAAGTCCAAAGAAGTCTTTGATTTCTCCGGAAAAAATGATGACCGCAATTCCTGAAGTGAATCCCACGGTGACAGGATAAGGGATATATTTGATAAGAGCTCCAAATTTAAAGATTCCCATCAGAATAAGCATGACTCCTGCCATTAAACCTGCCGTCATGAGTCCATCCACTCCGAATTTATTAACAACTCCCAGAAGTACTACCACGAATGCGCCTGTTGGACCGCTAATCTGATACCTTGATCCTGATAATAGTCCGATAACAATACCTCCAATAATTCCGGTATAAATACCCTGTTCAGGTCGTACGCCGCTCGCTACGGCAAAGGCAATGGAAAGAGGCAATGCAATGAGTCCTATGACAATTCCCGATATGAGATCTGAGCGAAAAGAGGTTTTGCCGTAGTCACTTATTTTTTGCAATAAAGTTGTTTTGTTATTTTCTTTTTTTATATCGGAGGAATCAGCTATATATGACATATTTTTTATTTTTTAAAACAAACGAGAAGCAGTTTAAACTGAAATCGAAAATTTTCAAGCCAGCATTTATCCCAACGGCAGAATTGAAAAGTAGAAAAATATTCTACCCTTTTAAAAATTGCTTTTTGCTTTACTGGAAGGGATTTATTTTTCTTTCCGCTTGTTAATTCCCCTATTTTTCTCCTAAAAAATCAAAAAGCGAATATGATTGGACTACGGTAAGATCTTATCTTTTTTATTATTTCTTAATCTTAATTTTATGACGAACCAAAATAATCGCCAAGAAAAAGGTGGAAATGAAGAAAAAGATGACAACCAAGGAGGAAAGTCAGGTGGATCACAAGGGTTTGGATCCATGGATTCCGAAAAAGCACGTGAAATCCAAAAAAAGGGAGGAGAAGCTGTTAGCAAGGATCGGGAACATATGGCTGAAATTGGACGAAAAGGCGGCGAACGCTCCGGTGGAGGAGAAAAGTAATTTTTATTCACCATCATGTGCTACTCCTCTCTATAAGGCGGAACATTGCCAGGGATGTTCCGCTCCATTATATATATGCTTATAAAGCAGGATTAGAATGTCTAGAGCCAGAATTGTAAAGGTGATTTTTCAATCAGAATAAACCGAGGCGATCAAACTCAGTTTTTAACTACTAACCGGCAGTATGATTTAAAAATTACTGTTCGTGATCAGAACCAGCGGAAACTTTTACAAATAATCAGAAATGTTCGTTCGAAATCTCCTAAAAAATTTGAGTATATGATCCCTCATGACCTTGTTGGGTGTCAGCGGAATTTTACCGTCATAATAGAAAAAGATTCTAACGTTCCCCTAGCAATTTTAAACCATAATGTTGCATGTCATATGTAGCCGGCTGATTCTTATTATAAACTTTAATCTATCTATAAATTTGGTTGGTCTGTTGCACAAAAGTTAGAACCACTGATTGAGATGTTCAGGATGGATGAAAAAGCACTTATAGACGTGAAAAGATTTATAAAATATTGTGGCGAAAATTTTGTGCTTAAAGAGTATTTATAGTAAATTTTTCCTATTCAGAAATATTATATAAATTTCAAAATATGTCATTCAAAAAACTCCTTTTACTCATATTAACTTTATTTATATTTTCCGCCTGCCAAAATCAACCTCAGACTTCAGATACAACCGATTTTACAAATTCCAGCAATCTACAAAGATACCAAAATAAAAAATACGGCTATACAATTGAACTCCCAAAAACATGGGGAGCAATACAACCTTATGGAGCATCTTTCACTGAGCTTTATGAAGATTTAGAAACAATTGGGCCTAATTTACCTACCGCTTTCGATGACGATCGGAATAAATATTATTTAGACATAGAAGTATTCTCTGACCAAACAAATCAGCGTCAAGCTAATGAGACTTGGTTGGACTGGTATAAAAAATTACGAATAAAGAATGAAAAATATGAGAGTATGAATTATGTAAATGATAGAAAATATAAAGTTACGGAAATCACTCTTTTCGATGAAAAAGGTGATTATAAAAGAAGCTGTAATTTATTAGAAAAAAATAATAAACTTTATACATTCTGCTTTAACCGAAATAACAATATCCATACTGAAATTATCCAATCAATAGAATTGGGATAGATTCTGAAAAATCTAATAGATTATTGCTTAAATAAGCCATAAATCTGGTGGGCCTGTTGCACAAAAGTTAGAACCGCTGATTGATATGTTCAGGATGGATGAGAAAGTGCTTGTTTATTCCGAAAGCTTTATTAAGTTTTGCGTAAAGAAATTTACATTTAGTTATGAATACAGGAAGCAGCTACCTAAATTTATATACATTAAATAAATTCAAAATGCCCAGTGTCAGGAAAATATTGAAAATTATCATAAAAGAATGAACCACCCCCAGCAATCCAACTTCTTCCAGCGGCCTGTATGCGTAATGTTTCAGAATCATATCTCCAATTAAATTGCGCCAAGCCCGTCATAAATTCTTTTGTGTACTGACTAGTTAAAACAAGTAATGCTAGCCAATCAACTAATGCTTTTTCTACATCAGTTGGAAGATCACAATATTTTCTAGAACTACTAAAATCAGCATCATGAGCTGTACCTTTTAACCAATTTTTAACAAAATTTCTTATTTCTTCTACTTCAACTGAATTATAACCCATAAGCATTTGATCCACCCTTCTGAAAGGACGAACTTTTGCATCACTTAAAACGGTTTTTGTCTGATTGCAAACCGCAGCAATTACTGTGTTTGATTCCGCAGCAGGTATTACAGAAGGACCCAGTGTACCTGCTATTTGCTGAATTTCCTCAAATACTAGACCTGCTGCAGTCGGAATAGCGTCTGTTGCTGGTGGTAAAAAATTTTTCATATGTGATGTATGGAGTAATTGGAAGAAACTATTATAGCCAAAAAATTAAATATGTCAAATTTCGAGCAAATTACTTTACTTGGCTCATGATTTGGTGAGAGAGCAGGTGGTGGTTACTTTTTATTCCACTTCAAAGCTTACTTCGTTAAGTCCTACTATTTCAAGGATTTTGGGAGAGGGAGGAGGCGAATTGAAGAAGTTACTTTATATGAAGGCTAACTTTATTTTTTGAGGTGAGCCTAAGTAGGTAAAACACCTTTAATTTTTTGCTGTACTTCATTATCAGAGCCTACAATGGGATTTTCAGTAGCTTTGTCTTCTCTTGCAAAAAAATATACATCAAAAACAGGTTCAAAATTATCTGCACCAATGCTTTCATCAGGAGCATGCACTCGCTGAACATTTATAACTATATCATGCCCCAACGCTTCTGCAGTTTGATATAATCCGTTAAAAAAACTTCTTGAATACTGGCTATTCCTATACCTCCTATACCAGGTTTTAAGCTTTTGAAATCCATACGATAGGTGAAGGCTGGTTTTTCTGGTAAAGTAAGGTTTTTTTTCGGCAGGGACAGCTTTATATTGAGTCCCTACCCTATCATGCCCACGCGATCCGCAGCTAACTCCATCGATTGATACGAAAACCTGATATTTTTTTAAAACCTCCTCCCATTTACTCCAATCGTCAGGCAGATGGCCTTCAAGTCCCTTTTTTGGCTCCGCTGCTTTTGCTTCAGCCATAGCTTTTTGTATTGCTTCTATAAGGCTTCTATATTCAGCCGCAGTTCCTAAGGAAGCATGAGATTTAACTACTTCAGTCATAAGGGTAAGTTATAAAAATATGTTAATAATAACATATTTTTATTAATATGTAAAATCACAAAGCTGTTCTCGGCTAATATAAAGAAGAGCGTGGTTAGAAACGTATTCAGGTAGAATACAGAGCGCTAAAACTCACTAACCACCCTCTATGCAGAAAATACCAAAGAAATTCTCGATAATCAAAAATAACCAATTAGCAGTCCAAATACTTCGGAAACAACGGTGGAAAGCGGGAATATATTGTCCATACTGCGGATGTGTAAATGATATAAGAAAACATTCGATCTCACAAAAACACATAAAACGATACTTTTGCGACAACTGTATGAAAACGTTCACTGATATAACTGGCACCATCTTTGAGAAAACCAAGGTTCCGCTGTGGTAATGGATGTATGGAATAATCATACTTCTGGAATCCACAGGATCACTTTCAGCAGCAGAGCTTTCGAGGAACATAGAAGTCTCATATCCAAGATATTGAAGATGAGCTACAGTTTATTGGCTCGATTGATATTGAGGTTCAAAAATTAAGAGAAGCATCGGCTCAAATAAAATACCGCCTCGAAAAATTTACCCAAAGAGATAAGAAAATTCTTATTAACCTTTCATTGATCGTATCGAGATGTCCCGAGAAAAGGTGAAAGGGGAGAAGAAATGGAAAATAACAGGTCAAATCTTTTTCAGGTTCAACCCAAACAAGTTCCCTAATAGTTTAGTAGAGGGGGAGAACCATAAAAGGCAGTACAGAAGTCAAAAATACCAAAAAAATCCCCTATGAAGGAGATTCTGGTGGGCGGGGAGGGACTTGAACCCTCAAGACCTTGCGGTCACTACGACCTGAACGTAGCGCGTCTGCCAATTTCGCCACTCGCCCATGTAAATTGTGCTTCAGTCATTCAAAGCCGCTTTATTGTAATGTAGCAAACATAAAATGGGAAGACCTTGCGCATTTTTTGCTAGATGGCGGTTTAATCTATATTCATATATGTGGTATAATTAAGCGAATGTATCAACTTCCTTTCCATGAATCACAACGAATCACATGACCCCTTAGGAACTGATCCCGATATTCATGGAGAAGAGGCTCCTGGAGCAAACGGTCTGACTCGAGAAATTCAAAAAACCGTTGCTGCTGTTTATCAACGTAAACTTGGTGTGAAAGATTATATGGTTTTAGGTGCCAGCCCAGAAACAACTGAGCGATGGAAAAAAGAGATTGAGGAACTTGTTGAGGCATTAAAATCAAGGGACCGAGCTAAAATTGGACCTCTTATTGTTTGGAAACATGCTGCAGCACTTGCTTCGCAAAGGCCTGAGGTGGTCGATCATATTAACGGTATTGCCGCTATTGCGATGGATCCGCATTTAACGGAGGAAGAGTTCACTTTGTTAGCTATCGGCTTATGGAGCATGCGAGAACGTTCAGAATGGAAGGGCGTCAGTAAGGCAGCGTTAAAACTTCTTAAGGGCGGTACGTTTACTCTTGAAGGATTTTTGGAGAAAGAAGGGAAAACCAACTGCCTTGATCATGCCATTTTAATCCACCAACTTACAAAAATGTTTGGCATTAAAGGTAATATTTACGTGGTTCGTGGCAGCCGTTTTTTGCACCGGGTTTGGATAAGTGAGGATGGCCATGTCATTGATATTTCTTATGGCAAAACCATCGGAGGACTTTTTAAAAGCCGTGAAGAGTTTCAAGAGTTCGTTTCACAAAATCGTAACGAGACATTATGGAATCGCATTAACTTTGTTTATGAAAAAGAGTCGTATCAAGGAGCAGACTGATATGTTTTTTATCTGAGCCAATTTTTCATTTTTCCTTCGTTAAAAATAGACGGAATGGATTTTCCAGTAGTCCCTGCAAATTCGGCTTTCAAGGGAATGGTTCCTATAAAATTTATTTTCAGATCTTGTGCCAGTTTTTGAGCCGGCGTTTTATGCTTCTTACCACCGCCTCCTCCAAAAATTTTCCCCGACATGTTTTCAAGTAAGCCGATGATGGGGATTCCCATTGTTGTTGCCATATGGGCGGATTTTTTTGCATCCAAAACCGCCACTTCTTGAGGAGTGGTAACTATCAGTATTTGAGCTTGTTCGACAATATCCAGGATTGTCAGAGGGATATCTGCCGTGCCCGGAGGCATGTCTATAATTAAGTAATCAAGTTCTCCCCACTCAGTGTCATGAATGAGTTGTTCTACAACTTTTGAAATAACAGGACCGCGCCATAAAATAGCCTGATCTTCAGTTTTGAGGAGAGGAGCCATGGAGATTATTTTAAGACCATGACTTTCCATGGGAATAATTTTTTTATTGGCATTTGCCACATGGTGTCCGCTGATGCCGAGTGTTTTTGTGATATTAGGACAGTCGATATCCGCGTCGAGAAGGCCTACTTTATTTTTTTTAGCCAATTGGAGTGCCAGATTAATGGCTACGAAAGTTTTTCCGACTCCTCCTTTACCACTATGAACCGCAATAATTTTTTTTATATTTTTATCGTGAAATTTTTTCAGCCCGCTTGCCGGCTTTTGGATTCGGGTTAAAGAAGGGCCCGATAAACCTTTCACTTTTGGCTGACGGAGCGGCTCTCCTGTTATTTCGGCTATTGCCTTTAAAAATGAATGCACAGGAATTTTTAAATGCAGAGCAATGTGGGTAAGTTTCTGCGTTTGCATTTTCTCTGGGATGTTGTAGGGAGAAAGCTTTTCACATAATGTAGGATATTTTATAAAAAGCTTTTCTAATATTTCCTCGCCTGTTATCATTGGGTATAATGCAATAAAGTTTTATTTATCTTTATGATTGATGAACATTCCGCGGGCGTTATTATATTCCGCCAAATGCCAGAATTCCGTGAATATCTTTTACTTCATTATCCTAGTGGACATTTCGATTTTCCGAAAGGGCACATCGAAGGAGTGGAAACAGAACGGGAAGCCGCTTATCGTGAATTGCAAGAAGAAACGGGTATAGCAAAAATCGTGTGGATAGAGGGTTATCGCGAAGTTATACAGTATTCCTATAAGCGTGAAGGGAAGATGAGTGTGAAAGAGGTGGTCTTTTTTCTGGCTCGGACAACGCAAAAAAAAGTGGTTATCTCTTTTGAGCATAAAGGAGCTATATGGCTTCCCTATCCCGAGGCTCATGAGAAACTCACGTATACATCTGCGAAGAATTTGCTCAAAAAGGCGGAAAAGTTTTTACGGCAATAACAGCTTTTCGATTTATTTCTCTGCGACCATTTTTTCTAGTTCGCCGTTTTCATAGAGTTCCTGCAGAATATCAGATCCTCCAATGAATTCCCCTTTTATGAAAATTTGAGGAATGGTGGGCCAGTCGGTATAATCCTTTATGGCCTGACGCATTTCGGGATCCGTGAGAACATCGAAACTTTCGAATACTGCTTTCACGTTTTTTAAAATATTGACGACAAGAGCGGAAAAGCCACATTGCGGCTTGGCGGGAGTTCCTTTCATGAAAACGAAAATTTTGTTGGCCGTCGTGAGATCTTTAATTCTTTTTTTATGGTCGATCATATGGAGGGAGTTAATGTTTTAATTTTAAGGGCATGTACGTCTCCACTTTTTAGATAATCATTTAGCGCGTCGTATACCAGTCGATGTTGCTTGACGAGTGTTATTCCCCGAAATTTTTCAGAAGTTATTTCGAGTAACAGATGCACGCCATCATGTTTATAATCCTGTAGGACAATTATCGCATCCGGAAAATTTTCTTTCAATTTTTCTTCAATGGTTTGGAGTGAAAAAGGCATAGGTAATAATCTATTTGGTCACATAAAGCGTAAATAATTGAAAGCGATTTTGCAATGAGAAAAAGTTTTAATTATACTGCCAGTGCCTTTTATAAAATTTTATGTCTTCTTTTGCTGATGAGCAGTATTTGAGTCTCGTTTCAGAGGTATTGGAGACGGGCGTCGAAAAGAAAGATCGAACGGGGATTGGAACACTTTCTCTTTTCGGCATTCAAAGGAAGTATGATCTGCGGAAAGGATTTCCCCTCTTAACAACTAAAAAAGTACGATTTGATGGCATTTTACATGAACTTTTGTGGTTTTTAAGCGGGGACACTAACATCAAATACCTCGTCGATAACAGTGTTCATATTTGGGATGAATGGCCTTTTCAGGACTATTTGATTGCCAACCATCTGACAGAAAAATTTCCCATGTATAGCGAATCCTGGAAAGAGGAGAAAACTCGCTTCATCGACCGTATTAAAACAGATGTGGAGTTTGCGAAAAAGTGGGGGGAACTCGGGCCAGTGTATGGGAAACAATGGCGACGATGGGAAGGGCCAGATGGAAAAACATACAATCAAATCGAAAATATTTTGACCCAAATAAAGACGAATCCCGACTCTCGCAGAATCTTAGTCTCCGCCTGGAATGTCGCTGATGTCATGTCACATCATAAAATGGCTCCTCCTCTTTGCCATACGCTTTTTCAATTTTATGTCGTGAACGGACGGCTTGATCTTCAATTGTATCAAAGAAGTGCCGATATTGCCCTCGGGGTTCCTTATAACATCGCGAGTTACTCCGCTCTTTTAATGATGGTAGCGCAGGAATGTGGACTTATGCCAGGAATTTTTACCCATACTTTGGGGGATGCTCATATTTATTTAAATCATCTCGAAGGTTTAAAAATTCAATTGAACCGTTCTTCTTTTGCTCCTCCGACTTTAAAGATTTCGCCCAAACCTTTTTGGGATTTACAATTTTCGGATTTCGAATTGATGAATTATCAGTGCCAGCCGTTTATTAAATTTTCGGTAGCAGTATAGTATATCTGCATATTTTATTTTCCGAATGTGTATGAAATTTTCGATTATTGCCGCAGCCGACAAGAATTCTGGTATAGGCATTAACAATCGCTTACCCTGGCGGTTGAAAGGTGATCTCCAGTATTTTTCGGGAATAACCAGTCATGCCCAGGCGGGAAAAATAAATGCCGTTATTATGGGACGGAAAACCTGGGAATCTTTGCCGGAAAATTCGAGGCCGCTGAAAAAACGGGTGAATGTTGTTTTAAGCAGAGAAGTTTCCCCTTCTTCTAAAATTTTACCTGACTTACATCATGATGGTA
>CAYSYL010000006.1:0-29814 GCA_964435355.1 uncultured Candidatus Peribacteria bacterium
ATATTGAGAACATCCCAACAGTCGTAAAGTTCCCGCTTTTTTTCAAATTCGTGATAAGCGTTGAGTCCTTCCTGAAGGGTTTTTTTATATTTTTCCCATGCTTCTTTATTTTTTTCAGGATTAAAATGCTCTACTTTTTTTTCCTGAATTAAGTCAGCTCCGAAATTTTTCTGAAAAATTGGGGTGTGGAGATCGAAGGTGTAGCACATTTCATCCAACAAATCGTAAACTTTTTGCGGGTCGCAATGTTCAAAAAATGATTCGTACTCAATAATGCATTGATCTTTTTTTAAAATGATTTGAGTGAGAGTTGCCGGATGGAAATTTATTTCAGCTATTTTTCGAAGGATACCAAGGGCATTGTGCTGAGGGATTTTGATAAAAGGTGTTGTTACTTTGAATTTTCCTTTTTCAACGACTATCGTGATTGAAGTTTTATTGTGGGGAAAAACATATTCTATTTTTCCTTCCGAACTGCTTTTTGATAGTTTTTTCCCATAGCAGTATTCTAATACTTGTTCAAAAGCTAGTGTATACTCTTTTTTTTCGTAGTTTTTTTTTGCCTCTTCCCATAGGGAATGATCCCCGCGGTTTTGAGGTATGTTTATAAAAGGGCGTATGTAACTTGGACTCTCCATAAAAAGCTTTTAACAACGTATTCTTCCACAGGATTGTAGGAGCCTACCGCTTCCATGACAAGGTTTTCACAATACTTTCTCCACATAACCGTCCAGTTGCCCATGATGCTTGAAGGTTAAAACCGCCAGTAAAGCCATCAATATTAAGTATTTCACCGGCAAAATACAGCCCAGGACAGATTTTCGATTCCATGGTGTTAGTCGATACTTCATTAGTATCGACTCCTCCAGCTGTCACAAACTCTTCACCGCCGGCTTTGCCGTTTATATGACATTCAAATGACTGTAAATGATGAAGAATTTTTTTTCTTCCTTCCTTGTTAAGCTGATGGATGATGAGATTTTCAGGCAAATAACAAACTTTCGCGAAGATTTCACAGAGGGATTTTGGGAGGAATAGATCCAGAAAATTTACGAGCATTTTTTTCCCATGTTGTTTTGAAAGTTCCAAGAATTTTTCCTCCAATTTTTCCGGTGAAAAATCCGGGAAAAAATTTATGAATATCGAAAGAGGCTCTTTTGAATCATAATGTTCATAGGCTGAAAGGGAAGAGAGGGCAAAAATAGAAGGTCCACTTAACCCCGTGTGGGTAAAGACAAAAGGACCACGTCGTTCATATTTTTTACCGGTTTTCATGGATTTTATCGTGAGGATGGCGTCGGTGATCGATACTCCCGCCATTTGTCTCCCCCACTCTTCTGAGAGCGTAAAGGCGTTTAATGACGGTGCTAATTCGGTTATGGTGTGACCCAGCTTTTTTGCCCATGCATATCCATCGCCGGTTGAGCCAGTATGTCGATAGGCATTCCCTCCTGTAGTGATGATGAGAATATCAACAAAGTAGCTTTTCCCGTCTTTTAAAAAAATGTGATATCGTCGATCGTTTTCTTGATATACGATATCCGTTACCCAGGCTTTGGTCAGTATTTCTGCGTCAGTTGAAGTAATGGTTTTTTCTAGAGCTTTAACAATATCTTTTCCATTATTGCTCTTTGGGAATATTCGCAAATCTTCTTCGATTTTTAAGGGAACTCCATGATTTTCAAACCATTCTTTCACTTTTTCCGGTGGAAAACGAAACATGGCTGACATTAAGAATTTTGCTCCTCTGGGGTAGTTTAGAAGCAGTTTTTTTACATCAAATATTCCGGTGGTTACGTTACACCTTCCGCCACCTGAAATAATGACTTTTGCTCCCAATGCGGCATTTTTTTCGAAGAGGATTATTGTAGATTCCGGCAATAGTTCTTTTACAGTGGCTGCTGCCATAAGTCCTGCTGCTCCCGCTCCAATAATTCCTATTGTTTTATCCATTGTATCCATCGAAGCAAGCATTTGAAATCATTGAATCTCCCGTTTCAACAAAACGGAAATTGTCGGATGTCATTTGTATGGATTTTAATTGATCAAGAGCTGTACTACTAAAACAGTCTTCGGAAGCGTCGTCATACCGGGCGCCGCTAAAATACCAATTGCTTCCATTATCGGCTAGAAATGCTCCGTAATCATAAAGCGCCTGAATTATTATTTTTGCCTGGGGATCAAGGTTTTGGCTCATCAATTTATTGTAATAGCTTTCATTCATGGCAAGCCGTGCTCCCATGGGTGGCGCATTGTCCCGTTCATTTGTTGGAGCTGTCGGAGCACAATGTGATGCGGGAGCTATGTAACTATCCCCTGATTTTGCTACCGTGAAACGAAGGGCATGATTGATGCTCCCTTTTTTTATATCATGGCACGTGACAAGTCCGGCCGTGACCGGTAACCCTGCTGCATCCGAAGAAGTCCATCCGGCTGGAAGTGGTTTATTTGAGAGAAGATCAAATTCACTGCCGGCACTTCCTTCCCATCCTTCTTTTTTAGGAACGGCATTGAGTAATTCATAGAGTTTGCATCCAACCTGTACATCAGTTTTGTCTGATGTGTAAGAGGTCTGTCTTGGACGCAGGTCAGCTACCAGTAAGTGAGAATCGCTTGGGGCTTCAACTTTAGCATTTAAGGGGATTGGCCAATATTGTAGGGGGTTTTGCTCAGGATTTGGCCATTGATTTATGTTTACTGAAACAACTGCCGGCTGTTCTCCCGCATGTATGATGGTAACCGGCATTCCAAATCCTTCAGGATTATAGTCCGCCCAATATTCCCGGTATCCGAAATCTGGATGAAAGTTGCCGGGTCCAATGTATTTAAGCCATCCATTTGATTGTTCTTTTGCCGGGAGATTTTTAATATTTCTATTCCACGCGCTATCTTTCGGGAAAAGTTGATCAAGGCTGCAAGCAGCGCTGCTGATAATTGGGGGTGGTGTTATTGAAACAGGAGGTGTAACAGACACAGGAGGCTCTAGAGGAGTTGGTGCCGGCGAGGGGGTTACGCTTTCTTCTGATTGAAGCAATATTTTCGTCAAAATTTTAGCAATTTCACCCCGGGTTATATTATTATTTGGCCCAAAATATCCGGTTATTGATCCTTTTGCATCTTTATATCCTTCAATGTAATGGTTAGTTATCGCAAAACCAATAAAACGGTTATACCAACTTTTTGCTTCAACATCTTTAAAAGGCACTGGGGATGAAATTATGTCGGTGTCTTTGAATTTTGCCAAAAGTATTATTTTCAAAGCTTCAGCCCGCGTCACATTGTTGTTGGGCCGAAAAGTTCCATCGGGAAATCCGCTTACTAATCCTAATTCTTTTGCTTTTGCTACGGCTTTCCCATACCAGGCATTTATTTCTACATCTGAAAAGGAAGCCGTTTTATTGTCATAGCTCTCACTTCTGCATTTTAAAACCATGGTCACTAATTCGGCTCTTGTAGCCGCATTATCAGGTTTATATAAAAAGAGAGGATTTCCTTGGCTATCTGTGTATCCATTAATTCCACATTTTTGTTGCAATGTTTCATCGTATGAGAAACTCCAATGGGTACTTGTGTCTTTAAAATAAGAGGCAAAGCCGACCGGAATTCCCATGGTAAATATAAGAGTCAGGATGATAACAGTTTTTTTAAAAATTTCGTGGGGGTTCCGCATAAAGAAAAATTATAGATGTGCTTATAATAGACACCACGTCAGTTCTTTTCCAGTATAAACTGGTTTTACTTTATTTGCTGGTGACTTAAGCAGCAATTTTCTATGCTCATTCCGCATTCGCACGGGCACTGTTGATTTTTTTTAGAGAGTTTTTTCGTATCTTTACAGCATGAACAAGGCTGTTGTCCTTTTTTGCAATCGCATCCGGTATGCCCAGCCGGGTTTTTGTCAGTCAGAGTATTGTTCATAAAATATTGGTGTTTATTAAATTCTTATGTGATTACCCCCAGTAATCTTAAAATCAGAACTATTAATAAAATCACGAGAAGTATATGTATCAAGTTCCCGGCTATTCTGAAGCTAAACCCGAATATCCAGCTGCAGAGGAGAATAAGTATAATGATGTCTATTATGCCCATAAAGAAAATTTATTAATAAGAACCCTCCCCAAAAGTCCATTATCTACGTTGTCGGAAAATTTTGATCTTCATGTATCCTTTATGCATTCCGATACAAAATTTTCCTGTTCCCCTCCAAATGGAGCTTTTGCGGGGGCGCAATAAATATTAATTATTCCATGTCTTGCCAGGCTTTTTCCAAGTTTTTTCTTAGTTTTGCCACTTCTTTTTCTCCCCATTTTTCTCCTTTTGAAAACTCTTCAATCACTTCTCTCACGATTTCCCGGTATTTTTCTTCGTTCAGTTTTTTTTCTTCTTTAGCCTCTTCCGACATGGCAAAAATTTGACCTCTGATTTGAAGGTAAATTTTTTCCAACTCCTCGGTTGCTTCTCCAAAAATATCCTCGACCATCTCTTTTATTTCAGCTCTTGTTTTTTTAAACTTTTTTGCTATTTCCTTTGCTTTTGCCATGATCTCTTCTTTAGCAGCTTCAGGATCTTTCGGAGTCAGGAGAACCCCGATGGTGGTTCCAATGGCTATAGCTATTCCGATTCCCAGAAGCCCCATGGCTTTTTTATTGTTGGAGTTCATACTAAAAATTTAGAAAATAAAGAATATTGAATTGGTTTAAAAATTTCTTTCCGAAGAAGAGGGCCCATTATTATTTGTTCCCGATGTTGAAGTGCTGGAGCCAGATTTTTCTTCCGATTTCACCTTGCTGCCAGTAGAGCTGCTTTTTGTGGCAGATCCGGATGATGTGGTGGTGTCCGATTTTGTATCGGAATCATTATTGGTGGTTGTGGAGTTTGTCGCTGGACGCGTTGTATTTGATTCAGAAGTTGTTCTTTCTGCCGATGAAGAGTTGTTGCTAGTTGATGGAGCAACGGTTGTTCCGGATCCAGTGTTTGATTCTGCCGTGTTGTTATTTGCCCCATTTGAGGTTTGATCAGTCGTAGTGGCATATGGTTCGGTTGAATTTGTGTCTTTCGGCCCCCAAGCGATCCAATTATTGGCATAAGCGATGATTCCAATAATTAATATCGTTATAGCGGCAATCAGGAAGTAGGGTTGCCAATTTGATTCCTCCCTTTTAATTAAATTGTTGGTGTCATTATAATCTTTTGGCATAGCGTAAAAATTAAAAAATAATTTTATGAATTAAAGGTTGAAGTGATATTTCCCGGTTCTTGAATTTGGATGATTTTTATTTCCTTTCCATTATGAGAAGTTAAGATTTTTTTAACCGTATCCAGCCGATATTCAGGAGTTCCCACTCCCACTAAAATGGCACCTTCTTTTATACTTGTTTCATAGAGTTTTGCTTCATTTTCAGAAAGCCCCAGCCCGATTAGTGATCCCAATAATCCACCAGCGACTGCCCCCGCCACTCCCCCTGTAACGGTTGTTGCAGCTGCTATGGCCGTTGCTCCTGTAAGGCCCAGAGAAGTGGCCAGTGGTCCACCTATGAGAATGAGTCCAACCCCTGGTATGGTAATTGCTCCTATCCCAGCTAAAATGCCAGCTATCCCCCCAATAACCCCACCGGTCGTGGCGGCAGTTTTTGTTCTTTCTTTTACTTCATTTGGTATTTTTTCTCCTTTCATGAGGACAGAAATGTCTTTTATGTCGATTCCGTTGGTTTCCAATTCATTGGTTGCTGCATCGGAATCACTTTCGTTGGAAAAAATACTTAATATGAGATGAGTATTCATAGGAAAGATAATTAATAATTATATTTTAACCATAATTAATGTTAATTAATTATCAAATACTATGTCCCAGTCATTATTTTGTTATTTATTTTTGCTTTTATGTAAGCCATAAAATTGATTTGCGCTACTTGTAAATTTTGTTTCTACAAATTTTACTTATGTTTTTCTGCCAATTTTGTATAATAAAGGATCAATTTTACCTTGTAAGAGTATGGAGCGGCTCTCCTCAGCCAAAGATGATTTAGATCTTACCAAGCTTTTTAACCTTCGGGATAAGCTTCGAGCTTCTGCTATCAAAGGCCTTTGGGAAAATCGTGAGGCACTTACTTTCGTTGATGGTGAAATTCGCTGTATAAAAGAAGGTGAGATACCTTTGGACGATATCTGCGCTCTCACGACGTATGTTACGAATGCCTTTCACGACTTGGATAACCAGCGTAAGGGCGGATTTGAAGATATTGAAAATAGTAAAGAAATGCGTAAAGTGCGAAAATTGCTCGTTTTTTCTTCCTGCGTTACTCCCAACTTGGTAGGAGATTGGGAAGTTAATCGAGTGAAAGGTGCCGAGTATAGTTTAGGGTTAAAAAGTTTTGAAAAGCTGGAACGAACCCTTGCGAAAAGGTATCCTTTGACGACTCCGGATGATCCCGTTTTTCGACATTTGGAGAAAGGGCCAGGAAATGGCGAGGCCATGAGGCGAAGGCAAGAAAATAATAAGGCTCTTCCTCAAGGTGAACGCTTTGAACAGTATGGCATTGCTGATCGACTTTACTATCCCATTGAACAAATACTTGAACGTTTTGTCCGTCCGGAATTAAAAGAGGATAAAAATATTCATGAGTTTATTAAGCTCTTAGGCTTAGCTCTTCGCCAAAAACTTAAGTCACTCTGGTTTGAGGCTCCCGACAATCAGCGAGGCCATTGGATCCCAAAATTAAAGGTTTTTGATATTAATATTATTTATGAATTATTGAGTTTTTCTGAAGAGAAACCAGAGCGTCGAGTATGGCTTTCGGATTGGTATGATGCTGCAACGGGTAAATATAGAATTTCCCAAGAGTTTGAAAATGATGGAGAAGCTCGAATGTCAGAGGTAGTACATCGACTTTTTTTAGAATTGGAAGGATTTGCGACTGGCGAAAAAGAAATGATGGTGGCTATTGCTGAACAGGATGATCTCGAAGACGAGTCTTTTACTGTTACAGAAAAGGTGGAAGCGCTCGAATCTTTGATTGCTTATATAGAATCTTGTCCTGATCTTTCTCAAGAACTGCTGGTTAAGCTGGCGAAACGTGCGGTTCGTATTTCATCCGTAAGTTTTATACCAGTTTCGGAGGTTACTTTTAGGAAGGATTTACTTTTGTATCTTGCCGAAATTATTTTGAATTTTTCCAAACAGCTGGATGATATAGCTGAGCGAAAAAAGAGGGTTGAAGCGAAAGTCACAATTTATGATGAGACTCCCCCCTTTTCTGCTGCTATTTCTGGATTAAGAAAAATTTTTATCGAAGAGTTTTTGAAAGGAGTTGAGACCCCTGCTTCATTAGCCCCTGATCTTAATGAGTATGTTTCTGTTCATACGCAAAATATCGTTTTGGATCGATTTGAAAATCTTAGTAATGATAATGGAAGAAAAGGGCCTTTTCCTTCGCAGTCTCTTTCTCTTATTACGGCTGTTCGATCAGATTCGCATGAAAATGATGAGGAATTTGCCCGGGATATCGAGTCGAACCTTGATCTTCTGAAGCCTGGTGGAGTTTTACTGACGGATGGTATTCGAGCTTCCTATAGTCGAGTGTATCGGTTCGATCAAGTGAAAGAAATTATTGATAGAAAAAATGGAGAATATAAGGCCGAGATCGTTATGGATAAGTATACCGGGGAGCCTATTTCGCTTTTTATTCAAAGGCGCAGTGATGCTGGTTATTTGACCGATGAAGATAAAGTCGACTGCTTTGATGAACGTGCTATTTTTGAGTCACTTGATGAAGCTCGTCAGCGTCCCCATGTGCAAATTTTAAACACTATCCGAAAAAACATTATGGACGTTTTCGGGCATATGGAAGTTTTTCGTGAATTGCATGCTTCCTTAAGGACTCAAGTTGATTATGCCTTGCCACAACAGTTTGTTGAGGATACTCCCGAAGATCAATTATATGCTCTTTTCGGTCCATCATTTTCCGATTCGTACCATACTCCCTGGATTTATCAGGATATACTTCAAGGAATTGCCGTTAATGATATTAAAATCCCTGAACCGGTTGTTCAGGGCGTGGTGGATCATGTTTGGAATGATATGAAAAGGGCTCTCAGAAATGCCGGGTAATCTAAAATTTACTTTTATTACGGAACGTCTTCCCTTAGTTTTTCAAAAAAATGGTGTATATGGCGATATCGATAATTTTTGCGTATTTTTCGAGAAATTCGTTTTCAAAAATGGCCAATTTTTTTTCTGGTTTTACGTAGAGAGATAAACTTCCGATCAATTTTTCTTTAAAGACTAATGGTATCAGGAGTAAGGAACAGAGGTTATTTTTTTTTGCCAAATAGAGAGATTGATATGAAGGTTCATTGCTTATATCGACGATTTTGAGGGATGATTTATTCATATAAGCTTTTTCGGCAAGGCTTCCCGAATATTTTATGCTGGCTTTCCCTTTCCAATCTTCCACGCCAAAACATGAGACTAAGTCGAGCGTATTCTTTTCTTTGTTATAAATTCTTAAAATGCATGCATCAGTTTTTGTTAACATGATAAGCGAACTTACGATGTAATCCGCTATATTTTCCGGATCATAAGAGGAATTAAGGAGTTCCAAAATTTCAAGGATGTACTCCATTTGTCTACGTATTACACCAAATCGGTTGTAAGCTTCCTGAATTTTTTGATATTTCAGTGATAGCTCCTCTTCGAATTTAAGTTGATTGGTGATGTCGCGTGCAATGAGGAGATAATAAAATGAGTTCTCTTTTTCATTGGTGATGGTTGTAAGGGTAGCTGCAATGGTGAGAGTGCCAGTATTTTTGTGAGAACTTTTGAGTTTTAAATTGTAAAAACCGTTCGGATGCTTAAAGAAATTCGCTATCTGATCGACTGAGAAAAGTTTGTCGATTTTTTGTCCTAGCACTTCCTCTTTTTTGTAGCCGAAGATGACTTTGGCTCCTTTATTCCAAGATTTAATTTCGCTTTCAGAATTAAAAATGATAATCGCATCGCTCGAATGCTGAATGGCACTGGAAAGCATTTTTTCGCTTTCCGTTTTTTGTTTTAGCTCACTTAAATCTGTCATGATTCCGATGGTTCCACCATCGGGTAGGGGAGTGCCGCTTAAAAGAACCGGTGTTTTTTTCCCGCTTCGGCTGATGAGTGTCCCTTCATAACTTGAACTTATTCCTTTTTTTCGTTTTCCCATATTTACTTCTCGTACGGTTTTACCGCTTTCTTCATCCCAAAAGTCGTATGACTCTTTGCCTATCATCTCTTCTAATGAGCATTCCACCATTTTGCAGAATTTCGGATTGGCATAGACGGTTCGTTCATTTTCATCCCCCATCCAAACTCCTTCATTCATATGCTCAACTATTTTTTTGTACAGTACGTCGGGAGTGACTTTTAAATTTCGCAGTTTTTTGCTAACGGTTTTCTTAATTTTTTGCATAAAGTTTAAGATAATCTGATATTTTCTTGTATGTTTCCTTTGATTTGGCAAACCGTAGCCAGTCCTTTTTCACCTGATCTTCCGTATCGGTGATAATTTTAATTTGATCGCCTTCTTTTAGCCTATAATGAAGTGGTCTTTTTATTTCGTTTACTTCAGCGGCAATAGCTTTATTTCCTATATTACTATGCACGGTGTAGGCGAAATCTAATGTGGTTGTTCCTTTCGGCATTTTTTTGATATCTCCTTTATCGGTAAAACAGAGGAGATAGCACCTTTTTTCATAATGATGAAGCGCACATGAGAGGCAATGAACCAGTTGCTGCTCTTTTTCAGTGATGAGCGTAGATTTTTTCTCTTCATTATACAGCCAGTGAGCCGCCAGTCCTTTTTCAGCAAAATGATGCATTTGCAAGGTACGTATTTGCACTTCGATTGGAGTATCGAGCTCTTCAACTACCTCTTTCAGCCCGGTATGAAGACTTTGGTATCCATTAATTTTAGGAATGCTGATGTAATCTTTGAAAAAATCGGGAATTGGATAAAATTTGTCATGGAGTATGTTCGCTATTTCAAAGCATTGTTCCACCGATTCGGTATTGAGGATAATCCGAAATCCGAAAATGTCGTTTATCTTTAATGGTTCACTTTTATGCAGATTTATTTTTTTATAGATACTATACATGTTTTTATAGCGACCATGGATGCTGTAGTCGTACTTCTTTGTTAATGCTCTTGATAATTTTTCTATCCCTTTTTTGATAATTTTTTTCGAGGTGCTTTCGTATTTGGAAAAAATTTTTTTAATTTCTGCGTACTTTTCCGGATGAACTATTTTAAAGCAGAGATCGTTAAGAATATTTTTTTCTTCAAAAAAATTAAATCTTTCACACAGGGTCGAGAGGATATCCAGGTATTTTTCGGCCAGTTTTTTGGCGTCAGGACTATTTTTTATTTCTTTTTTAAAATAGTGAAGAAAACGATAAAACAAGTCCGGCTGTGGGCCGAAGGTTTCGAAAAAGTAACTTAAAAGAATCTGTTTGTTTTTTGGATGATTATTTGTCACAATGAAATATCTTGTCCATTTTTGAAAACAGATTATATCTTTTTGGCTAAGACCGGCATCATAGTAAAATGTTGCCTTTGATATTTTTTTCATTTGAGTAAAGATATCAACTTCGTTCTTTTTGATCAATCTCTTTCCCTTGATAAGTTTCATTATAATTTTTTGATGATTAACGCAACAGAATACATACGACTCATGGCTTTCCTTAAACGTTTTGATTGTAATAATCGTGAGGCTGCCGCTTACATTGAATGTTTACGACTTGGTCCCGCTTCTGTTCAGGAAATTGCCAAACATTTGAATAGCAACCGGGTGACGATTCACTCCACCATTGAGCAATTGATAAAAAAAGGCTTACTTTTTGAAACCCGAAAGGGGAAGAAGCGCTTTATTGTCGCTGAAACTCCAGACGTTCTCTATCGTATTCTACAGAGGCGTTCCAATGAATTGAAGCTTATTGAGACCGACCTGGGCAATATGGCAAAGCTTCTTTATTCTCTTCAATCTCAACGCGAGACCGCCTGGAATGTAAGATTGTACGAAGGCCCGGAAGGCTTTAAGAAAATTCTCGAAGAAACGCTCATGTCTAAAAATGAACTCTGTGTTTTCAGTAGTGAGGAATTTTTTCCGGAATTTATAACGGCCTCCTATTTGCGCAATTATTATAATCGGCTTATTGAGAATAATGTTCCCTCTCGTATTATTTCTTCTGCCCGTTATACAGAAGTTTTTCGTGGGGACCACCCTCAAAGCCAATTTCAAATCCGGTCTTTTGTTTTTCCTCCCGATTGCAAGTCGGCGTTTTATGTATGGAATGATACGATTGCTCTTAAATCTTTTAAAGATGAGCGTATTGTTTGTGCTGTTATTCAAAATAAAGATTTAGCTTTCTTTTTCAGACAGGTCATTTTTGAAAATATGTGGAGGCTTTCAACGACTCAACTGTAGAAATTTTTTCTACGTATTTATGAGATCGAAATATCCTTTTTATTAAGCTGAATTCCTTGTATGTCTCCTAAAGGGTTTACATATTTGTTTGTTCCAATTTGAATATGGGATAAAGTGGAGAAGCTTTATGTAAGGCGCGGCCGCAAAAATCTTATATTGGTATTCTTCATTTTTATGCATGACTAGTACTTCGTGCAAAAAAATGTCGTATATATTTTTTAACTTTTTTTTATGACTTTTACTACACCAGACAATAATCGAGGGGGTAAAAATGACAATCGTCGGAGTAATTCCGGCAATGGGAAAAATGGCAAATCTCAGGGAGAAAATCAGGAATCTCGACGTTCTAACGGTGGTCGAAATAGCTAAGTTCTTTGGTAAATAAGATAACGGTAAGTGTGAGGCTTATCAGCTTATCTTTTATTGAAGGCGCACTCTCTATTTTTTAATTTCTATTGTATGTATTTAAAAAAAAATCATAACATTTCTCCTACTCTGAGCGGTGGTGAAAATGATGATAAAGAAAATAAGAATTTGGATGGTGGTGATGAAAATAAGGATTTTGTTGGCGGTGAAGAAAAAGCGGAAGGTGGAAAGGACGATGAAAATAATAAAAAAAACGGCCCAATCGTCGAACCACCTAATGAATATGCTGTCCAGGGAGGAGAGAAAGATGATGAATCTGATACCTCTCAATTACAGCCGATTCCCCATGAGGGGCCTGACAGCATCGGTATAAGAGAGTATGTTCCGGGCCAAAGTGAAGAGGATGACGCCGCTAAAGGTATCTTCACGGGCAGGAATAAAACAAAAGAGGTTCAGCGGGTATGATCCCTTTTTATCATCTTCATGCGTATTGAGTTCGTCGCCTAGGACTCCCTTATAAAAGTAAGGGAGTCCTTTTGCTTATCTTTTCCGGTTCGAAATTTTACCAATGGAGCGTGGGGACGATTGTTATGAGGATAATCAAAAAGGCGACTGCTTTTTTCCAGTGAAACTTCTCTTTTATTATGAGGAAAGAGGCCAGATAAACGAGCATTGGCTGGAGCGAAAAGATAAGGGTTGTTTGTACTATTCCCACTTTTTGATAACTGATGTATTGCAAAAGCCATCCGATTGCCGCAAGGATGGTCGTCATAATGATCATGCCATTCGCTTTCATGTTTTTTTTCGCAGAACTGTGAAAGAGTGGCATAAGTACCAGCAGGAGTACTCCGGATCGAATGACGGCAATGGTGATGGGATTCATGGTTTGAAGCAGGAGTTTTGCTCCCATGGCTTCAAGGGGGGCCGATACGATTATCCACAATAAATAGGAAAGTCCTCTTTTGTTAAATTTCAGATGATGGTGTTCCCAGTGTGACCAGGCAATGGCGGCGGTGGCTGCAAAAGCTGCCAGGAGGACAAAAATATTTTTTTCATCACTGAAAAAGAGGCTTGAAAAAAGTATTATCGGAATGTTCCGAAACACTTCGAATGTTTGAACCTCACTTAATTTGTCGGCGTCGAGCGCTTTATAAAATTTAATGTTAGTCATTGCCGCGATCGCTGTAATACCGATTATTAAAGCGACCGTATAGAGTGAAAAATTCCCTGGGTTTAGAGGTGCCCCGAAAAGAAAAAATATTATCAGGTTTATTAAAAAATATACGGGAAAACTGATGGAAATGTAGTTCCGAAAGGTGATTTTTGGTAGAGAAAGGATGAATTTATCGAGCGTAGCTCCACTACTTTGGCATAGAGTTCCCAGAATCGCGAGGGCGAAGTTTCCCATATATTTTTGTTTTAGTTTTAAATCTCCTAATTATAAAATATTTTTTAAAGTTTGGCAAGCGGTATTTTTGTAAAAAATTCCTATTCTAAAGAGGTAATCTTGAGTGAACACTTACTTATTGGTTTTCAATTATTTCTTGAAAGTCTTATACCTTTGTTTTAGGTTGGTTGTACTTAAAAATATCCTAAATCTTTATGCATTTTCAAGAATTACAAATTTCTTTCAATAAGCCTAAATCAGAAAATCTTTCTCCAGATAAGGTAAGTTCTATTTTTACTGTAAGGCCACTTTTGCATCAATTTTTGGATAGTTATGGGGATTTGCCTGTTACAAAATATCTTCAAAATGTTCTGTTGCACCATTTACCTTTCCCAAGCGCGGAGCGACAGGAGCAGTTTATTCATAGTATAACAAAACTTATTCAAGTAAGAATGGGCGATAAAGTCTCCAATGAAGTTGCAACTCAACTCAAGCATTACTTTTTTGTTTCAACTGCAGATCACCATACAGCTCTTGCATCGTCATTGGCTGTAAATTCCAATTTAATGATGGCAAGCGCTTATAAATATATAAACGATTCTGTGCTCAAGTACGTTATTGTCTTATCTTGTGCGGGCATATCTCTTAGCAATGATGATTTTCCAAGAGGATTATTATTTCATACCTACTCATCTGACCATTTTGAGACACAGCGGCTTGCCTTTTTGCCAAGCAACAGTCACTCTTCAGTTGTGTATGGTTTTCGTTCTTATAGTGAGGCAGAAGTGCTTAAAGTTCAAAAGCTTCTGGAAGAAAAAACGAGAGAACGTCTTATTACAGATCAGCAAAAAGAGATTTTTACAGAATTTATAAATAATACTTACTTGAGATCTGAAATTTTGAATTCAAAAGGGTATTGTGAGCAAATTACTCAAGTAAATTACTCATTGTGGGAATCTTGTAGTGGGGTAAAAACTTCTCATTTTTATCCTCATCTTCTATATCTTGAACAAGAGTCAGTGGTAGTTCAGCTTTTACTTGACCACCATCTTCAAAAAGATACTCAGGTCTATAACTTTTTATTTAACTCTTTGATCCGAACAAAACTTACGGATTCACTTTATCGAGTTATGGACCCATTTGTAAGGCAGGGAACTCATGGTACAGACCTTTTTTGGGGAATTTCAGAAAAGCATTGTAGGATTTCCCTCAAAATTCAAGATGATAAACTTGTTTCGGAAGATGGCAACTTTTCTGTCGCATTAACTCCTGAATCTCTTCAAAAGGCATTAAATGATGGTCGACTAATGCCTAATTTGTTAGTTATTTTTATGGTTCTTTTTTTGTATTATGGCGTGAACTGCTTTGGAGGATTTAATCAAATGCATTATTTAAAGGCAATGCAGGATATTTATAATGATTTGGCTTTTGATAATCAAAAATCAACAGCAAATCCATTACTTTATTTATATGGATTGCAGTCGATTTCTCTTGCTCTTCCACAAAATGTGAAATATCCTTCACAAGAATGGGTTTTCCCCTATGGCCCTGATTTATTGCTGTATGGTGATGCTGAAAGGTGGGAAAAAATTAATCTATATTTTAATCATTTAACGGTCCGTGAAGCATTAATACCTTCATTTCAAGTAATTTATAACATCCTTTTCAATTAAAATTTTTTGTTCTATTATTTAACATTATTTATAAAGTACTAATGAAAGATTTATGCCCATATTAATGAAAGATTTTGAAATTTTAAAAGAAAAAGCACTCTTAAAAAGGCCCATTTTAAGGGAAGTTTTGCGTAAAAAAGGCAAAAGGTCTCTTCTTCAATATGTTAATCAATATGTGGATGTAAATCTTAATCCAACTATTCAAAGTCGCCAGGATGAATTTTTAGCAATTTTTCGGGAAGAAGCTGCCGGTCGTTTAGATTCAAATATTGCTGATTCAGCCCTAAAGCAGCTTGAACGTTATTACTTTCTTTCGACCGCTGATCATCATGGACCATTGTGTCATCCCTTTTTTGTTAATTCGAATATGTTGACGGCGCCTGCAATTCTGGGAAGACAAGATCCAGTTTTGAATAATGTTATTGTCTTGGCTTGTGCCAATATTTCTGTCAATAATTCTTCTTTTCCAAAGGGATTATTTTTTCACTATTTCATCAATAAGGCCTTACAGATTTATCGGCTTCCTTTTTTCTCTGCAAATAACCGTTCTGCTATATACGTTCTTCCTCCTTATACTCGTGTGGAAGTGGAGAAAATTTATAATAATCTCGATGTATCATTTAGAAAAGGAGATATATCTCCTACTACACGTGAAAAACTTCATCAATTATTTGATGAGATTTATCTCGCTCCTGATGTTTTGGCTTCTAAAAGCTATTCAGAGCAGATTACCCGAACGAACTACTATTTATGGCGTAAATTTTTTACTTCAAGCCAAGTTACTCCTCCAAATCTTGTTTACCTTGAAGCAGAAAGTTTGGTTGTAAAATTATTAATCCAGCATCATTTATACAAGGATACTGTTATCAACCATATACTTTTTGATCCCGATTATGAATCGTATGTATCGAATTACTTCGAAGATATATTTGGATCTTTTTCCCGAAAAGAGCAGTCGGGGACGTATCTTTTTTGGGCTTTACCCAAAGGAGCGAGTTCTAATCTCCAGTTATGGCGAAAGGGCAATTTTTTAGTTTCTCACGATGAATCCTATAAAATTGAACTTCATCCAGAAGTGATTCAAAAAGCAATGGAAGCGAAAGAACTCATTCCTAATTTGCTCCTCGATTTTATTACCATTTCTTTTTACTATGGTTTGAAATGTTTGGGTGGATTTAATCAGATAAACTATTTGACCCTTATGAAAAATGCCTACATTAAAATGAATGCCGATTTGGGTAATTATAGAAGTATCGAGGTTTGTGCCCGGGCTCAAACGAAAGAAATTTGTGATGGATTAACTACCGCTTTTTTGGGTTATGGTAATGGCGAGATGACTTTAGCGACCGGACTTGACTTATTTTTATATGGGAAAAACGATACATGGCAGATATTTTTAGAGGATTGTAAAAATATTTCTTTTGAAGAAGCGTTGAGTTCATTGATTCCAGAGATATATAGAATTACCTATGATAAAAAAGAATGGGATGAATCTTTATTGTCTATTTCGGATAAAGATATTAGCCGTCTTCTTGGTCTCGATAAGAAATTAAAACCTTGTGTTACTCTCGATTCTTAAATTGTCCTATCTATGAAAATTTGTATAAATGGAAATTTCGTAGATTCTGAAAAAGCAAGAATTTCTCCATTAGATAATGGCTTTCTTTATGGTGACGGTATTTATGAAACTATGCGAACATATAAGGGAAAAGTTTTAGAATTGAACTTACACCTTAAGCGTTTAAAGAAATCCAGCGATTTTTTGGGAATTAAATTACCCTGGTCACTTGAAATAATTACAACATGGGTAAATAAACTTTGTCGATTGAATAAGGCGAATAATGCAAGGGTAAGAATTACTCTCACGAGAGGAGATAATGGATTCGATTTCTTAACCTCCAAAAAACCACTTTTAGTTATAATCAGTGAGAAATTAGTCTTGGATCCAAAAATATACCGTCATGGTGTTAAAACTCTCGCTTTCAATATGGAAAGAATGCTTCCAGCTATTAAAACTATTGGTTTAACAGCAATGGTGATTGCCTATCGATATACCTTGCCGAAAAAAATGTATGAAGCGGTTTTAGTTGATGATAATGGTTTTATTCGAGAGGGCGCCTCTACAAATGTGTTTTTTATTCGAAATGGGAAATATTACACTCCCAAAACAAAAATACTAGAAGGTTTAACACGAAATCGTGTTATAGATCTATTAAAAGAGAATAATTTGCCGATTGTGGTAAAAGACTTATATCTTAAAGAACTCGGACTCGCTGATGAAATTTTTTTGACCAATAGGCCCAGGGAAATAATTCCAGTTGTTGAATTTAATGGAAAAAGAGTAGGGAATGGAAAAGTAGGCTTCCATACTAAAAAGATAATGGGGCTTTATAGAGACTACGTCCTCGGACAAATTGCATAATACATTTTATATGCTCATTCCTATTTATGAAAATGGTGAGAAGCTTGAGGTGCTAGATCCACAGGAATTTCTTTGTGAACCAATTTATTATAATTCTGGATATGCTGTTTCTTCTGAAATTAAATTACGAGCAGGTTTGGTCCAAAGGCTACGAAAAGTCCAGCAGGAATTATTAAGAGTAAAAAATTGCAGGCTAAAAATTTTTGATGGATTTAGACCCCTTTTACTTCAAGAGACAATGTATAATTTAACGTATGAAAAATTAAAAAAAGAAAATCCGAAACTTCCTTCTGTCGAATTACAAGATCTGACTCATCGATATTTTGCTTTCCCTGATAGAAATCCACTTTCTCCTCCTCCCCATAATACCGGCGGAGCAGTAGATCTTACTATAGTTGATATAGAAAACATTGAACTTCCCATGGGGACTGATTTTGATGATTTTAGCCTAAAGGCTCAAACAAATTATTACTCTCAAGATGGCCGTAAAGAAAAAAATGCACAGTTGTATGACGATAATAGGATGCTTTTAAAATCTGTTATGGAAAAATTTGATTTTAGAAACTATCCAGAAGAATGGTGGCATTTTACCTATGGTAACCAAGAATGGCTTGAAACGGGTGGAAAAGGGAAGGTGATTTACGGATCAGCAGAATTTGACATTATTCCGAAGCATTCTGTCTCATCGAATATGTAAATGGTTTTATTATTGCCTTGATAACTCTATCATTAACCTTCTTTTCAGATCTTCACTTGAAACCTCTGCTGTAAACCTGAGCGCATCTGGTTTAGGTGATTCAAATAGTTCCCATATTTTTTCTATGGTAATTTTTCCATCTATATAAAGCTTCTTAGCTACTGTCATGAGTTCAGCATAAGCTGCTTCTTTACTCTTTGTATCTATCCCTACTTTTGATAAAGCCCTTCTCAAATTGTTTAAATTTTCTTCTATTTATTGTACTGCTGATTTTTCTCCTGACTCTCCAATTCCAATTTGTTCCATTTGACTTCCAATACCTGCTGCTCGGTTAGTTATTTCGTCTGTAGTAGTACTAACCTGAGTCTGTGCTTTTAATCGGGTTACCAGAGCTTCTGTAATTCTCTTTTGAATTAACTCGATTGGTATGTAATCTTTATTATTTTGTCGAAAATCGCCAAATCTGTACCATAAAGCTTCAACTGTTATTTTTCCTGCCACTAACATATCTGTACATAACTTAACAGCATTTTCTAATACTTTTTTTTTGTGTTCTTCATGGTCCTTTTCTTGATCTGAAAGAAGTGTATTTGCTCCTGCCCTATCAGCGAGCCGGTTATTGGTATTTAATGCGGCCCACCGTTCGTCTCTTGATAAGAGGGGTTGATATACTAACCTAAGGTCAGTAAGGCTCTTATCTAAATCTGTATATGGGTTTGGACCTTCGTTTAAAATAGGCATAAGTGAAAGGTAATATAATGTGTACATTATACACCATTTTCCCTCTCAGTCAATTACTTGACTCGCAATGCGATATCTGTTAAGATACTATCTTAAATTTTAAATACTATTTTATGTCTAATGCTGATAGAGAATCATTGACCTATAACAAGGAGGAGTTGGAAAGGGGTATTAAAGCATTGAGCGAGTCTGAAACTGATGGGGTAAAGGGTGTAAAAGTAATTAAAGGAAATAAATCTGGGCCTTCGGATCCAGTCCTTTATTTGGGGACACTTACCCATGGAGGTGAGCGCATGTCGGCTGCTCCGGTTGCTCCACTTTTGGATGGTCGAATTGAACTGATTTCCGGAAAAGTTATAATGGGGGTTAATAATATGGCAGCGGCTGCAAAAAAAATTAGAAGAGAAGAGGGTGATTTTGATTTTAATCGTTTGCCAAACGATGATATTTTAGCTAGTGCTCATGAACAAAATCCTTCAGTCGCTGTTCAGCGAATGCGGGCACTTTCACGAATATGGGGTGGAGTAACCCATGGTCTTGATAATCATATGGTGACAGCGACTCCAGTATCAGCCATGAAACTTCATGAAAAAGGAGATTCGGAATTTGCCAACAGTATTGGTATTCGTAGTTATATTACTCGTATAACCGAGTTTCAAGGTGATCCTCGAAATCCAACAGGCCCCTATACTACTGCATTTGGTAATTATATTGGTGGTTTGGATAATCCTATTCCGGTTGCAGAAATTGAAGGTGGAGGGCCAGAGTCCGTCGAAGTTTATGACTCCGTTCTTCGTGGAACGCTTTCCGTTATGGCTCAACTCGGGATGATTGATCCTGAAAGATACGGTTTGCATTGGACGGAAATTGATCAACAGAGATATGATGTTGCGGCGTGGGGCTATGCTCCTGCCGGATATGCTATGGCAAAACCTTTTGGAGCCTATAGCAGAGTCGAAAAAGGAGAAGTGGTAATGGAAGATCTGAGTGGACAAGGGAGAGATCCTATTATTGCTCCTTTCGATTCACATCTTATTATGCCTCCTCCTTACTCAACGACTACTGGGAAAAGGCATATTCTCGATGAACCGGATGATTGGTGGTATTCCACACCTGTTAAAACTGAAAGAGTCCGCGTGCTTTAGGAAGGCATAAATAATTTTTTTGTTACTGAGAAACACTTGTTCAGGAATGGGGGGTAGCTGCATTGACAATGTTCAACATTTTACCACCCTCGGTTCCACTTCAGTTTTGATTATACGTGTACTGAACTTGGCTGTTGTAAAGGTGTGAATAAGCTGATTTAATGAAGGAGAAATGATGAGACTTTTTTCTTCAGTGCCTTCTATTGCTGCTCCTCCTGCTGTTAAAGATGCTTTTTTTGTTAAAAGACCACTCCTAAAAAAAATTGTAGATAAATATTCCTCTTATCGATTGAGTGACTATGCTTTTCACCTTATTACTGAAGGTTTGGTCAAACCAGATCTACAAAGGAGTCGTGAGTTTATTTCTGTCATGAATAAGTTGCTTTTGCAACGATTTGATCCGATTCTTGTTGAAGAAGTGTGTGCACAGTTCCAAGAGTACTATTTTGCCTCTACTGCTGATCATATCGGGCCACTGGCTCCAGCTGATGTCCTCAGTGCCCATCTTATTGTTGCGTCTGCTTATAAGAAAATTGCCGATCCACTTTTGAAATATATAATTGTGTTTCCGTGCGCCAGTATTTCCCTTAGTCATGAGGATTTTCCTCGTGGAATATTTTTTCATTCCTACCATGATAATGCGTTTCAACTTCAAAAATTATCCTTCTTGCCAAGTAATAGTCATTCGAGCACAACGTATAATTTTCGTCCCTATACATTATTAGAGGTAATAAAGGTAAAAAAATTGCTTATTGAAAAAGTAAAAAATGGTTTGGTTTCTCAATATCATGCAGATATTATTATGACAATTTTTGATAATATTTATAGTCAAAAAGATATTCTTCAGAGTAGTAATTATTGTTGTCAAATTTCTAAGAGTAATTTCCACCTGTGGAAGTATATTTTTACTCCAGCCTCACTACATCCTCCTGATTATATTTGTATAGAACAAGAGGAATTGGTACGTCAATTGCTACTGGATTACCATATCAATTCGGATACTCTTTTGCATCGCATGATTTTTAATGAAAATTATTGCCATCTTCTTATCGACCCTTTGACTCAAGCTATGACACCTTTTTTACGCCAAGGAGTGACACCAACTCATTTATTTTGGTGTATTTCGGCAGATAAACATACTCGAATTCCCCTTTATAAGCAGGGGCAAACACTTGTCGCAAAGGATGAAAATATTCACTTTGCCTTAGAACCTGATGTCATTTCGGAGGCACTTGAAAGAAAAATTTTGATTCCGGACCTTTTACTTATTTTTACAGTACTTGTTTTATATTATCAGGTAAACTGTTTCGGTGGAGGTGGTCAAATGGAGTACTTGACGGCTATGCAGAAGGTTTATAATGACCTTCATCTCGACTCTTCTCCATCAAGAGCTAATACCCAACTCTTTACTTATAGTTTACAGGGTCTTTTCCTGAATGACGGAAATGAGGCCCCTTTTGCCACAGGGTTAGATTTGTTGTTATACGAAAAATATGACCGGTGGCTTAAAATTAAACGTGGGTTAGATAGTTTGACTTTTGCTCAGATATTTGAAATGTCCTTGCAAGATATTTGCAGCACAGTGTGTTAAAAAGAATTGTTTTTGTCTCTATTAAGCCCAGCTTTAATTATCATATCAAAAAATCTTGACATCGTTATGCCATATCGATTTACAATTTTTGGGTAAATGCTCATTTCACTCATGGCAGGGATAGTGTTGGTTTCTAAAATGTAAAGGGCATTCCCATTCAGTAACATGTCAGTTCGGGATAATGCTGTGCATCCTAACGCCATATGCGCTTTGAGCGCTGCATCCTGAATTTTTTTTATCATTTTTTTAGGAAGCCGTGCCGGGTTTATTTCTTCTGAAGCTTCGGCATCTATGTATTTTGAATTAAAATCAAAAAATTTAGACTTTTTGAGTACCACTTCAGTAGGTGTTAAGACAAGGGGAGGTTTATTTCCGCCTTCATCAATAACGGCACATGTGAGTTCAGTCCCAATAATAAATTCTTGGATGAGAATGTTTCTACTGTATTTGAATGCCAGCTTTATTCCCGCTTCAACGTCCTTCCGGTGCCTTACGATTGATATACCAAAACTAGAGCCGGAAGTTGCGGGCTTTATAATGCAAGGGAAACCAATATTTTTAGAAATATTTTCACTGATTATGTTTTTATTTTTTGTCCAGTTGTGTCTTTCTACGTGAAGATATGGGGGGATCTTCAGCCTATATTGTTGATAAATTTCTGCTGATTTTATTTTATCCATGGCAAGTGCACTGGTAAGTATTCCTGAACCAGTGTAAGGAATATCTGCGAATTGAAAGAAACCCTGAAGGGTTCCGTCTTCACCATATCCTCCAACTGTTGCCATAAATACGATATCTGTTTTTTCCATCTTCATCTTTTGCAGGGCTTCAGCAGTACTTAAAGTTATATAGCTCCCTCTTTTTTCTTCCTCTAAATTATCTGCCAAAAGCTTATATTTGTTTTTTGGGAAAAGCCATTTTCGCTCTTTTGTTAATCGAACTGTTTTTACATTGTATTTTGTTCTGTCAAGAGTTTTAAATGCTATCCTTCCTAATCCCAGGCAGCCTTTATATTCATCGGTCGGTGCTCCTATAAGAAGAGCAACATTGAGTTTTTTCATGTGTTGAAGAAGCGTTGAAAACAAGTTTATGATTAAGTAAATGTTACATCTTTGTAGCAAATTGTCTATATATTGAAACTCTTTAAGGTTACTTGCGCGTTGACCTTTTAGTGAATTTGGCTTACAATTAAGCATTGTATAATATTGGTTTCATTTGAAATGAGTATGGTGAGCAAAACTGTTAGAAAATTAAGAAAAAATTTGTTTTATAAACCTTCGTCTGAGGAAGACTCAGTGATTAGTCGTTTTAATATGTCTTGGTTTAAAAACCCTTTTGCAATGCGCTTAAGGGTTTTTTTATTGTTCCATGCCATGAGAATGTAATAAGAAGTATCGTTGTGAGACTTACTTATTTACTTATTCTTATTATATGAAAAAAGTGTTGCTGATTGGTCAAAGTGCTACCATTCATGCTCTCGGAGAGAAGTTGAAGCAGTCGGGTGCTCAATTGTATGTTTATGGAAAAACGAAAAACTTGGGGCTTGCTCCGTTGGCAGAGGAATATGCTCTTGGTGGCTTAACGGACTTGGATAAAATTCAGGCTTTTGCGAAAAAAGTTCAGCCAGATTTTGCTTGGGTCAGTAATCCGATGCCGCTTGAAGCAGGAGTGGTTGATAGGCTTCAAAGTATGGGAGTCCCCTGTGTTGCTCCGGTACAAAAGGTAGCAACTCTTGAGTCTTCTAAAGCTTTCGGACGATTTCTTATGGAGAAATATAATATTCCCGGGAAATGTAATTATAGAGTTTTTATTAGTATGGAAGGGGTAAAAGAATTTCTCTTATCCTTGAAGGGGAATTTTGTGATTAAAGCTGATGGACTTGTGAGCTGGTCCGAAGGAGTGAGAGTTTCCGGACAGCATTTACCTGACATGAAAAGCGCTTTACAGTATGCGGAAGAATGTTTGCAGGAGTGCGGTAAGATTGTTATTGAAGAAAAACTTGTTGGTCAGGAATTTAGTTTTATGAATTTTGTTGATGGTATTCATGTTGTTCCAATGCCAGCCATACAAGATCATAAACGGGCTTTTAATAATGATAAGGGGCCAAATACCGGAGGAATGGGTGTTTTTTCCGATAGTAATCATTTATTGCCCTTTTTAAAGAGGGAAGAAATTGATAGGGCTTCTGATATTGCTCGTCGGATCGTGCAGGCCGTTTTTGCCGAGACAGGGTTATTTTTGAAAGGGATTTTGTATATAGGGTTTATGATTACGGCCCATGGTCTTAAAGTTTTGGAGTTCAACGTCCGTTTGGGTGATCCTGAAGGCATTAATGCTTTAAGTCTTTTAAAAACTAATCTTGTTGATATTTCTGAGGCAATTATCAATCAGGATCTTTCCACTATTAAAGTGGAATTTGAGAATCGGGCGGTGGTAACAAAATATATTGTTCCTGAAGGTTATCCTGAGAAATCAAAAGTTGGTCATAAATTTTATTTAAAAAAAGAGCTTGGTTCCGCAAGAATTTATTATAGCGATGTAAAAAAAGATGGAGGTGCCTATATTTTAGGTTCAGAAAGGGCCATTGCTTCTGTTGGGGTCGCGGATACTTTAATTGAAGCTGAAAGAATTTCTGAACAGGGTTGTCAGGCCTACTCTGGCTCTATTTATCATCGTTCAGATATAGCCTCCCCTATTGTTATTAAGGCGAAGATAACAATGATGAATAAATTGAGACATGAATCCTGGAATGATGATATTATATCTACTCCAAAATCCCGGCTTTTTGTTACTTCAAAATTTGCAGCATAAATAGTCGGTTCAAAAAACATTATGATCTTTGAGTTTTAACCAGAAATATGCTTTTATGTGGCCGTTTACTTTTTAGTTTTCATGTCTTCTTTTCTTTTTACCTCTGAATCAGTTACGGAGGGCCATCCGGATAAGGTGGCGGATCAGATTTCCGATGCGGTGCTCGATAGTATTTTGGCTCAGGATCCGCATGGTCGTGTGGCATGCGAGACCCTTGTGACGACTGGTCTTGTGATGGTGGCGGGGGAGATTAGTACGAAATGCTATGTGGATATTCCGAAGATTGCCCGGAATATGATTCGTCAGATCGGGTATGATGATGCGTCGTATGGTTTTGATAGTCATGCGTGTGCTGTTTTGACGGCTATCGATGAGCAGAGTCCCGATATTGCCATGGGGGTGGATACGGGTGGTGCGGGGGATCAGGGGATGATGTTTGGTTTTGCCGTGAATGAAACGCCTCAGTTGATGCCGATGCCGATTATGATGGCTCATCAATTGACTCAGCGGCTTGCGACTGTTCGTAAAGAGGGGATTTTGAAGTATTTGCGTCCGGATGGGAAGAGCCAGGTGACGATTGAGTATGAAAATGGTAAGCCGAAGCGTGTCGCCGCTATTGTTCTTTCGAGCCAGCATGCTCCCGAAGTGAGCCAGGAGAAGATTCAGGAAGGATTGATGGAAATGGTTATTCAACCTATTTGTGGTCCATTGATGGATAAGAATACTGTTATTCATATTAATCCGACGGGCCGGTTTATTATTGGGGGGCCGCCGGGGGATTGTGGGTTAACGGGACGAAAAATCATTGTTGATACCTATGGTGGAATGGGACATCATGGGGGTGGTTGTTTTTCGGGGAAGGACCCTTCCAAAGTGGATCGTACGGCCGCTTATTTTGCCCGTTATATTGCTAAGAATGTCGTGGCGGCCGGTTTGGCCGATAAACTTGAAGTTCAGCTGGCTTATGCCATTGGGGTTAAGGAGCCGGTTTCGATTTATGTGAATAGTTTTGGTACTGCGAAAAAAGAGGATGCCGAAATTTTACAATTAATTCGAGCTCATTTTAAATGTGCTCCCCAGGATATGATCGATACTTTGAATTTACGCCGTCCTATTTTTGCTAAGACGGCTTCATACGGCCATTTTGGGCGTGAAGAGTTTACGTGGGAAAAGACGGATAAAGTGGCTATCCTTAAAAGTTAGCCTTACTTTTTATCAGCCGGAATTCCGTAGTAGTCATAGAGATATTCAGATATTTTTCTGAACACTTCTATGGCGTTGACATCGGCGTATACGTTATTTCGAGGGTGATCGAGTTTTACATATATGACGAATTGAGGATTATCGATGGGGCCAAATCCGGCAATCGAAGCGATGGTGGTTCCAATACCGAAGGCGTATTTTCCTCTTCTATCGACTGTTTGTGATGTTCCTGTTTTCGCCGCAATGTAATGGTTCGGCAGTTGCGCTTTTTTTGCTACTCCATTTTCTACTGCTCCGACTAACATGGCGGTTACGGTGTTAGCCGTTTCGGGAGAAATTACTTGTTGAATGGCCGTTGGTTCAGTCGGTGTCACTTTCCCATCGGCTTGTCTTATTTCTTCAACAATATGGGGTTGCATAAGGGTTCCTTTATTTGCGATAGCGGCATAGGCTGCCACCATTTGTATTGGGGTTACTGTTAATCCTTGTCCGAAAGCTTTCGTGTAAAGGTCACTTTCTGAAATCCATCCTTTGAAATGGCTGACTTGCCCGGCGTTTTCGTTATCGAATTCTATCCCGGTTCTTTCCCCAAATCCGAATCTTTTGATATAACTGTAAAAGAGAGTTTTTCCCATCTTTTTTGCGACGAAACTCATACCGGTATTACAGGAATTTGCGAGAACGTGGCTCATGGTTACGTACCCGGTACATTTAGGAGAAACGTTTTCAATCGGTTCGCTTTCGTAGACTTTTGTGATCGGATTGTAGTCGATGTAGAGAATTCCTGGATCATTGAAGGCGGTATTGGGAGTGACATCTTTATCGTCAATGGCGCTGGCCATCGCTATGGCTTTAAATACGGATCCAGGTTCATAGGGAGCCGCAACGGCTTTATTTTGATAGGCTTCGAATCCTATCCAGTTTTTATAACGGTTATAGATATAGCCGCCTGCTTCTAAAGCTTCCCGGAAAATGAGATATTTACTTGTTCCCTGACTGGGGCGGGCATCATAGGTGGTGAAAGTATTTTCCTCTTTTTCAACAGGAACGAGAGCTGCCACCTGCTCTGGAGTGAGGTTTATTTCCTGTAATTCGAGGGCATCGTTGTAGTTGTTGGGATCAAAACTTGGGTAGTGGGCCATGGCAAGAATTTTTCCTGTTTTTGGATCCATGACAATGGCTTGTCCACTGTCGGCTCCGAAAGCATTTACTCCCCACCCCAAGATATCTTCTACTTTCATTTCCATGGCCCGATCAATGGTTAACACAAGACTGTCACCGTCCACTGCCGGCTGTATAACGCTGTCCCCCACCGTTATTTGTCTTCCGTGAACGTCGGTTTGTCCTTTAAATACACCTTTTTTACCTTGAAGTTGAATATTGTATTTGCCTTCGATTCCGCTGACTCCCTGCCCTTCATTGTTGATGAAGCCGAGTACGTTGGCTGCCAGTGATCCTTCCGGATAATAGCGGTAGTACTCTTCTTTTAATCCGATTCCGTAAAAATTTTTGTGCTTATCATCATCAATGAGTTTTTGGATTTTTGCCGATTCTTCCGGAGATAATCTTTTTTTAAGGATGATGAATCTATTTTCTCCCCGAAGCAACGATTCCAGATTTTTTTGAGAAATCCCCAGGTATCGGCTTAATACCGAAGAGATCGAACGCCTGTACTCTTCATTGCTAAATTTGGGCGGGAATGCTTTCAGGATGGTTCCTTTCACCTCTATTCCTTCCACTTTGAGCCCTTTGATAAGTTCAGCGGTTTCTGGTTTGAGATCGTTCGTGATGATGACCTCTTCGCGGGAAACTTTGTTAATTTTTGAAAGAATTTCCGTGTTGAAATTTTTAAAAAGTTCGTCGTCACTTAAGGCTTTTATTTTTTCAAGCTCTTCAGGAGTTTTCGCCTTCTTCATCTCTTCTTTCATTCGCTCGTCATCTTTTTTCCTTGCTTCGTCTGGATTGAAAATTATCGGAGTGAGAGCGTCGGCGACTATTTTGGCGGCCTCAGGATGAGGTTTTGCTACGGTGCCTTTATAAAATATGGCGACGGGATCGACAAAGAGGGTGTCGAGTGTTACGCTGGTGGCTACCCGTATGACTTCTCCGGAAGCGTAATCTTTCATGAAAATTTCTCCACGGCGCGCCGGGATATCCGTCGATCCGTAGTGCGCTACTGCTTTTTTCATGTAGTAGTCGTAGCTTAATACCTGAAGTGAAAAAAGCCGGATCGTTAGTATAAAAGTTCCGAAAATGACGAGGGCTTTGAGAATTTTTATTTTGTCGAATGGTTGTTTAGATTTCATTGCTATTTCCAAAAGAGTCTTGGGTCTTTGATTATAACTTCTTAAGACTTTTAATGAAAGAGAAGGAAATATATTTCTTTGGATAGTTGTTGTTAATTTAATTCATCCAATATGGTCGTTTGATAACCGGTGAGCCTCAGGGCATCCTTTACCATGCTCATTATGAGTTCAGATATTTCTTCCTCCGTCAGTGTAAGAGGAATTGGGGGAGTTAATGTACGGAGTATCTCGGCTTCCCCATTCAATAACTCTTCTTCACTTGCTGCAATCATTACTCCTCCCACCACATAGTTCGTATCGGTTGCGAAATTATTTAAGTGTATTCCAATCAGGGAAGCGTCTCTATTTTCAACAGTTAGTGAAGCTTCTTCTCCAAAAAACGGAGCCTCAGTTTTTGAGACGAGTACCCCTTCCCCATCTATTAACACTATGGTATTTAAGGATAGATTTCCTTCATTTTGTGTATACTCGAATCCATAATGAAGCGTTTCCATTCTGCCGTTTATGGGAATGGTTAATGAGTAAGTAAAATGAAGGGTTCCATCTGAATTTGGTCGTAAGATGGTAAGGGTAGTGGTTCCGTTAACAACACGGAGGTTTTCTCCACTACTAATGACGCTTGCTCTTAATTTATCGGCACTGTTTTTTATTTCTCTCGATATTCTTGCTCTTACGGCTATTACCACGCCTTTTGTGTCTATTTCATCTACCATTACTTCACAACCCCTGTCTCGAGAGCCGTCACAAACTTTTTGCACTTCTCCTACTAGATATAAATTTTCCATAAATAGTTGCTAAATGGAGGTTTTAGATTATAAATATGTATTTACATTTGTCAATAATTCACTTGTAAGAATTTACGAGTAATGCGTATCGTATTTCTATCATTTATCTATTCCGAAATTTAGCCGTATGGAACAATATCTTCTTCAAAATGAGTTCCCATATGGTACTTTTTTATTTATAATGATCGGGACTTTTTAGCTTTTATGTATGTATAATTTCACAATTTTAAAAAATGGACTTCGGGTGGTGACGCAAAATCTTGAAAATACCAAATCGGTAACGGTTTTAATTTTGGTGGGAGCCGGCTCTCGCTATGAAAAAAAACACAATAGTGGGGTGTCGCACTTTTTAGAGCATATGTTTTTCAAAGGCGCTGAAAAATATAAAAATACGAAAGAGGTTTCCGAAGCGATCGATGGTGTTGGTGGTGATTTTAATGCTTTTACCGGCAAAGAGTACGTCGGCTACTATATTAAAGTGGCCGATAAGCATACGGATTTAGCGTTGGATGTGCTCGCTGATATGCTCCTCCATTCTAAATTTGACGCTGATGAGATTTCCCGCGAACGTGGCGTCATTATGGAAGAGTACAATATGTATGAGGATACTCCCATGCATAAAATAGGATGGGATTTCGAGCGTTTGATTTATGGCGACCAGCCGATGGGTTGGGATCAGGTGGGAACGAAAGAAACGATCATGGGTTTACAGCGGGATGATTTTGTTAACTATAAGAACATGTTGTATTCCGCCGACAATACGGTGATTGCTATTTCCGGACATGTTGATCATGAAGCGGTTATGAAGCAGATTGAAAAACTGTTTGTTTTCGAGAAGATGAAAAAAGATTTTCCGTTTCCTCCGCTTGAACCGCTTGCCCGGGGAGAGCACCTTTTTCTTCGGGAAAAGAAGACGGAACAGGCCCATATTATGCTTGGATTTTTAGGGTATCCTGAAATGCATCCTGACCATATGAATGCCAAAATATTAAGTATTATTTTGGGAGGAGGCATGAGTTCCCGCATGTTCCTGAATGTCCGTGAACGTCAAGGACTTGCGTATTACATCAGCACTTCGACGGATGACTATACTGATACCGGAACATTTTCCACGAATGCCGGGGTTTCTCTTGAAGGTATCGATAATGCGATTACCGCTATTATTTCGGAATATAGCCGAATTTTGCATGAACCAATTCCTCCGGCTGAGCTTAAAAAAGCAAAAGAGTTTTT
>CAYSYL010000006.1:29824-32099 GCA_964435355.1 uncultured Candidatus Peribacteria bacterium
AAAATCAACAGTTTAAATTCTAGAAAATGGGTTTTGTTTAATTATTCATTAAATAAATAATTATGAAAGGTTTGAATATTCTATTTTTATTATTTTTTTCATTTTGCTCGAATTTATCCGCACAAGATAAAGACCCAAACACCCCAAAAGAGTTTTTAAAGGGTAAACTGGTCCTTCGCCTTGAAGATTCCGAAGAGTACGCTCATTTGCTTGGCAAGTTCCAGGTTTTGTATAATAAGACCTTAACTCTTGAGGAGATTTTGGCGGAGGTAGATATGGTGACGGCAGAGGATGTTCAGCGGGTGGCCCGGGATCTTTTCCGTGAGGATACGATGTATCTTTCCATTATTGGGCCTTACAGTGATAAAGAAAGGTTTAGAAAACTTATGAAAATGTCATAAATTTTTACTTCCTCTCTCTCTTCTCTCTATGGATCACGCTCCTGTTAAAAAGTTCCTTGCAGCCGGGTCGAAGCCGGCTGCTTTAATTGTGACGTGTACCGGTTTTTTCTGTGATTTTGTGAAGCCGTTTCTTAATCTTGTGCCGTATTTTTTTGGTGTGTCTCTCGGAGTTACTTTTGTGGTGTGGCTCTTTTATATCAGGAAAAAAATGAAGCAGCATGATTTGGATACTCTTTTAAATATGCATGGAGGGAAAGTTTTCGGCATTGCTTTTTTATCGACGGCATTTTGGCTCATTATGATTCCTATTTTTGCCTTTACCCCGGAACGGGGGATTGCCGCTACGGCGGCTCCTGGTATTGCCGATTTTCAGGAACAGCTTTTTGGTAAGCTTGACCGCATCGAAACGAAAATTGATAGAGTATTGGAAAAAATTGATACTATTGAAACTGGAAATGCGGGACTTATTCCCAAACCGGTGACGCTCAATGATTTTTATCATAATGCCCGGTTTCATGAGATTAATGGAAATCTTGTTCAGGCTAAAAAGGCGTATGAAGAGTATTTCAAGAGTAATGCCATGCAAATCGATCCGTATCTTTCGTATGTGCAGATTCTGAAGAATCTGGAAGGGCCTTCTTCGGCACGCGAAATGATGGCGTCCATGCGTGAACGGAATCCTGAAAATATCGCCTTGGATCTTGCCTACATTTTATCAAAATCTACCCGCGAAGACCGGTTGCCCCTTTTGGAAAATTTGGCGGCCAAGTACCCTGATTACGGTCCGATTTATTATTATATTGCCGAGCAGTATTCTCCGGATGAGGTGGGTGTGCCGACCAATGATGAACGACGTAAAGAGCGTGAGGCTTTGCAGAAGGTTTTGGATCTTGAAATGGATCAAAAATTCAGCAAGTATTTTATCGATAAAAAAGAGTCGGATGAAAAAATGGAATGGGTGTCGGCTGAAATGAAGAGCATGGAAGGCGTTATCGGAAATATGATCGATAAGTCCCTTCAGATACGGGTTCAAACGTATGGCGGGAATGCCACCATTGTTTTTACGCTGAGTGAACTGGCCCAAAAGATTTACTACCGTGTTGATAAGCAGGGCGAGTTTAAAGATACGGGCAGTATGGATGCTACGATGCCGGGGTTAGAGGGACCTTTGCCGAATTATTACGTCATGCTCCCCTTGGAAAGTGGAGAGCATGTGGTTGAGGCAAAATATGTGGATGTGAAAGGGAATGAGAGCGATGTTGTTGAAGAGCAATTTTCTCTTTAGTTTGTTGAAAAAGCGCCTCTTGCGGCGCTTCAAACTCAAAAGCAAAGCTCGCCGTATTTTTAATACGGCGAGCTTTGCTTTTGAGTTTCCGCCTTGCAGTAGGCGCTTTTTGAACAAACTCGTAAAGGAACTTTTGAGACATTTTCTCTCCCGTAGAGTTGGCTGGTTGGAGGCGTTCCGGCCAAACATTTAAACAACTGGTGGCATCGAAATGATCGTTCCTGAAAAAGCCAGGTGTGCTGGTAGCCGGTTCTTGTGAATGTCCTGTCCAAAGAAGAATCTTTGTTTTGGATTTTGAGGGGGCGGTTTATTAGCCGCCCCCCGTCGGTCATTTTCACGATTGCTCGTGAGTGATGGCGGCGGGGGGCGTGAGTGGTGTATCAGTCAGTGGATGGCGTGCTTCGAGTCGCAGCGGTCTTGGAGCGCCATCCTTGCTCCTCTCGACAGCTCCAGCTTCATCTCGGCGTTCTGAGCCACGGTCATCATGTTGAGGGAGCCGTAGCCACCGCTGATGGCGTAGAACGCCCGGCAATAGGCGTTCAGGAAGTCCCCTGCCTTGTAGTACTTCATGGCCTCATCGGCCGCAGAC
>CAYSYL010000007.1:0-16990 GCA_964435355.1 uncultured Candidatus Peribacteria bacterium
GTATACTACTATCCAGGTTTAAATTTCTTCTCAATTTTTCAAGAGTTTTCCTTTCCGGTCCTTCTCCTACTATTATTAACTTACTTTGTGGACACTGTTCCACTACTTTTTCGAAAGCTTTGCATAAATAGGTAAGACCTTTTCTTGGATGTAAGGTGGCGACGCAGATAACGATAAAATCCTCAGCTTTTGCCTCAAAAAGTTGGGTGCGAATACGATTTTTTTCTTGCTGTGAGAAATGGATCAGCTCTTTTTCGAAAGCCGTCACATCAAGGCCATTAAAAATAGTTGTTATTTTATTTTTCACTTCAGGATAAAGCTTATGCATAAGCTTTTTATTGGCTTCTGATACCGTTATGATGTGGCTTACGTATTGAAGAAACTTTTTTTTGACTATATTTTTTAGTCCCTTTAAAGGGAATGGATCGTGTTCCGTTACTACCACGCATATTTTTTTTGATCGTGCCGCCATAAACCCGTATCGGCAAGCTCCAGGATTCCATACGTGCAAATGCAATATATCCGGTTTTTCATTTTGTAGTATTTTTTTCAGCTGAAAGTAATGACGGGGATCGTGTTTGTGGCTTACTTTTAGCGGATAAACTTTTATATTACTTTGGATAAGTTTTTTTCTCCATTCGGCAAGCGACTTATAATTTGAACAAACCACTATTATTTCATACTTTTCCGGATTTATATTTTGAGCCAAATGTAACATGTGATTTTCAGCTCCTCCAAAAAGAGGGGTGTCGGTATAGAAAACTATTTTTTTCATAAAGGCACTTAATTGTTCAAAAATATGCTTATTCTTCCTCCGGTTCTTCTTTTATATACCATTTTTTTGTTAAAATATCTCCTTGAATCAAGTGCTTTTCGATGGTAGTTTATGCACCGCTTTTATGTGTTTTAGGTTTGAGCGGAAATGGACACGTAAAATGTTTCATTTTTGGGTCAGTAGCTCAGCTGGTAGAGCAGCGCCCTCTTAAGGCGACGGTCCCGGGTTCGACCCCCGGCTGGCCCACCAAATCATATAGCCCACGACCAATAGCCTACGGCATCTAACCTTCGGCTATTATGAAAATGAATATTTCTCGGCCTTTGTAGTCAACTCTGCCTTATATTGAAGTGTTATTTTTTTATTACCAAGGACTAATATGTCAATATTATTGACATATGTGAATACGATATGATAAAAAACCATCTCTTTGTTAACATTAAAAGTTTACTAAAATGGCGGAGACATTAGAAGATACGGTAAGGAGCCGTGAGGGGAATTCAGATCAGGACATAGTAATGGCGGGTTTAGAGGATATTGCTATTACAATTGATAAGATATCTGGCAGTACATGTGCTCTTTTATTACTAGGAGAAACGGGGACAGGAAAAGAGATGTTGGCCAGAAGAATACATGCCAGAAGTGATAGAAGAAATGGCCCATTTGTTGCTGTGAATATAGGTGGAGTAGATGATAATTTGTTAACCTCAGAACTATTTGGCCACACCAAAGGTGCCTTTACCGATGCACGACAGGCAAGAGAAGGTTATTTTGCTACTGCTGAACGTGGCACTATATTGCTAGACGAGATTGGTGAATTGACTGCTGCTAGTCAGGTAAAACTGTTACGTGTTCTTCAAGAAGGAAGGTATCATCCTATTGGAAGCAGCGTATCCAAAAATACTAATGCACGTGTTATAGCCGCTACTAACGTCGATATTCCTTCAGCCTTACGTGATAGAAGATTAAGGCCTGATTTGATACATAGATTCAAAATGCGTATTACAATCCCCCCATTACGTGAGAGAACTCCAGACGCCGTACAGAAATTATCTTCAGCTTTTACAGCGAAATATGGAAAGGGTGAAAAAAAATTGAGTGCTGCAGCTGTGGACTGGATATGTAGTGCAGATCGTTATTGGCCTGGGAATGTAAGACAGCTCGAATCTGTAATTGAAATGGCCTGTTTGCTAGCTCCAAGTATTGAAATTACCCCAGAAGATTTAAAATCGGTTTATTATGATGATTTAAATGTCGATGAGAAAAATAATACTAAAGCACATTTATGCGGAAATAATCCTTTAGCTAACGATTGGTCTACAGTAAAATCGGACTCGGCTAATGAACCTAGATTCTCTTCGGGACCAAAGTCAAGTAGGATTTCAGCGAATGGTATTGAAAAGGGGGAACATGAAACTGCACATCCTCCTCAATTTCAGATAAAAAATACTCGCCCGTGGAACAACGATTACAAGGGGTTGGTGGGTGAAAGGATAGAGATTATTCCTGAGGGTACTCCAGAATATCAGCATGTTACAAACACTATGGAATTAGGAGAAAAAGAGATACCTATTAGATTGTCATTAAAAAAAGGTACTGCATCTTTAACGAAAGTACATAGGGGGGCTTTAGAGACATATAGAAAAATTAAACGATCATCTTTTAGTTAAAATCGGATAGATTTCCATAAATAATTTCGATAGAATTTTCAGTGAGGCTATTAGTAGGGCGCTCAAAATCCCATTTTACATAGTAGAAGATCAAAAAGTCCTTGAGTAACCTGAAAACTCCCTAAAAGCCATGGGTATACCTCCTTATAATCTGTTTTATAAACAATAATTTTTTAAAATAATCACTATGTCCAAAAATAGCGTAACATTTCATAGAATTCTCAAAGCTCCGCCTGAAAAAGTTTACCGCGCCTTTACTGATGCTCGGGCATTTTCATCGTGGTTGCCGCCGTATGGATTTTTGTGTGTGGTACATGAATTTGATGCTCAAGTGGGTGGTAGTTATAAAATGTCTTTCATCAATTTTTCGACGGGCAATGGACATTCTTTTGGTGGAAAGTTTCAGGAACTTAAACCTTCAGAATTTTTGAAGTACACTGATGTTTTCGAGAATCCAAATTTACCCGGAGAAATGACCACTTCGATTTGGCTGAACAAAGTTTCTTGTGGAACGGAACTTAAAATTATTCAAGAGGGTATTCCTTCGGTCATACCTACAGAAATGTGTTACCTTGGCTGGCAGGAATCCTTGGAAAAACTGGCGAAACTGGTTGAGCCGGAAATCCCGGATGATAATGCTTAGAAAAAAAGTTTCAGTCTTGACAATTTTTTTTCTGCCATCAAAATTTGTGTTTGATATTTTTTGATTGTTTTACCACTATGAAATCTGTTATTGGTAAGTTTTCTCATGTGAAAAATTATGGCTTGATAGCTCTCACCTTGGCCATAAGCTGGCTTATTTCCATCGGAACGATACAACTCCTCCATTCCTCATTTTTCGTTCATTCGGAACATTTAGAAATGATTCCCATTTTGCTGGATATCGTTATCGTTTTTGCTTTAGGTTTTGTTGCCTACGAATTGGCTAAGCCTACTATTATTCCTTCGTTTGTTATTGCTATCTTTTTCGGTTTTGTCAGCCAAAAGGTACTTTCTTTTATTACCGATAATCCAACGGCTCTTTCCATATTGACGACGATTGGTGCTACTTTAATTCTTTTTGGTGGTGGACTGGAGACTCCTTTTGTACGCTTTAAAAAGCTTTTAGGTCCCATTATTTCTATCGCTTTTTTTGGAACACTTATTACTGCCTTCACTTTTTCATTTGTCCTTGGATCAGTCGCCGGATGGTTTCATATCGCCCTGCCTTTTGCTGCCATTATCCTTTTAGGTTCTTCATTGGCCTCCACTGATCCTGCCGCTATTATTCCGAGCTTTAAATCACTTTTTTTCCATCAGCCGAGGGTGAAGCATATTGCCGTAAGTGAGAGTGCGTTGAATGATGTTATAGGGGCCCTTCTTACGGGAGTATTTCTTTCTCTCTTCAGTGGTGGATACAATGCCTCTTCACTTTTTGATGCCTATACGTACTTGGTAACTCTCGATAATCTTTTAGAAATAGCAAAAGTGATAGGAATAGGTATCGGCTTTGGTATCGTCGGTTACTTCATCCTTCATGCATGGAGTTCCTGGAAAGAGCGCATGGATTCACCAGGGGAAGCGGATGCGGCGCTATTCTTAGCGGTTCCGATTTTCACTTTTACGGCTGCTACCGCTCTGGGAGGAAACGGATTTTTGGCCGTTTTCGTAGCTGGCTTACTCTTTCAACTTCGATCGCATGTGGAACACGTCGAGCATTTTTTTAATCATACTATTGAAGGTTTCATGAAACCTCTCATCTTCATGCTGTTGGGAACTCTCGTCAATTTCCACAGTCTCCAACAATTTGCGCTTCCCGGTATTTTGCTGGGAATCGTTTTTATGTTTATTTTGAGGCCGATTGCCGTATTTATCACATTGGCTCCTTTCATGAAAGGCAAGCATTCGCTGACTTTTAAAGAACTGGTTTTTCTTTCTTTCGTACGTGAAACAGGGGTCATCCCTGCCGTATTGTTGGTCAGTATTAAAGTTGCTGGAGTCCCAGGGAGCGATATGGCCCTTGCTATTGGCATGTGGATAATTCTTCTTACTCTTTTACTTCAGCCACCCCTTACTCCTTTTGTAGCGAAAGCTTTGGGTATTGCCGAAGATTTACCTCCTTTCCCAAAACAGAAGCAAAGAGGGCCGATTGCGGTGCTTTGTAGCAGAAGTTATACCTTTTTGGAACGATTAGAGAGAGTTGTACACTGGGGTGAAAAACACCATGTTGAAAATGTTTTGCTTCTCCATTGTCCTGAACATAAATATTCAGAGAAATTTTTAAAAGAGGTTCAAGAGGTTGCAGAAGTCCGTTTCAAATCTCTCAACGAGAGGCTTTCAGCTGAAAATAAGAAAGAGATTAACTTTAAGTTTTTAGGTCGCCCCGGAGCTTTGGAAGATAATATTGAGTCTCTCGTGGCAGAAGGGGATATTGCCATTATTTTTGTGGGGTCAAAGATGCTTGACTATCGTTTAGAAAATGTGAAACGCCTTGAGGTACCTTTTGTCTTTGTTGATTAGAAAAATTGCCATTCCATTAGCGACTATTGTATTTTTTCTATTATATTTTATAATATTATTCTTTCGGTTTTTGTAAAAGCTGAAAGAAGTATGTGGTAAGTCTCCCAAAGAGAGTTTGCCATGTCAGATCTTTGAAAAGTAGATAGGTAAACTATTTGTTGCGAGGTCGCGCTGTACAGGGTTAATGAAAATTCTTTAATCCCTACAGCGCGACCTCGATTTGGAGGTGCGTGAGGTTGCTAGTTGCCGTAAGTGGCGATGTTTGTGTAGGAGGAAAATCACATGATCAACTATATCTCTACGGCCATGTTCGTTGTCAGCATCATCCACACCTTTCTCGCGGGCAAGTTCAAAGCTCTTGGGAATAGGTATCCGGAGGGATCTGTCAGAGAGAACCTGTTTCACCTTCTCGGGGAGACCGAGGTGGTTTTCGGGTTTTGGTCTGCAATTCTCTTCGGTGTGATGGTGGCAATTCACGGACTCCACAAAGCCGTGGAGTACACAGAGACACGACAATACACGGAGCCGATGTTCGTCTTCGCGATTATGACGGTCGCAGCGAGCAAACCGGTTCTCGTAGGGGCACAGAAACTCATTGAGTTTATGGCTCGGCTGCTACCAATGAAACTGAGTGTGGGGTTCTATCTGACAGCGCTCTTCATCGGGCCGCTGCTCGGAAGCTTTGTCACCGAACCTGGGGCAATGACCATTATTGCCTCGTTGCTCGCTCTTCGCTATTACTCGTGCAAGCCGAGCCGAAAGTTCATGTACACAACCATCGCGGTGTTGTTCGTGAATGTGAGCATCGGTGGGTGTCTCACCCACTTTGCGGCTCCGCCGGTACTCATGGTCGCGGGAAAGTGGAGCTGGAGCTTCCTCCACATGCTCTCGCATTTCGGATGGCGTGCCGCCATCGCATGCGGCGTCAACGCCCTCATCGTCACTGCCATCAACGCCAAGGAGCTTGCGACGCTCAATCCCATCAAAAAGACGGGAAACGACGAGAAACATCTTCCCACTCCCATTATCATTGTAGTCCTACATCTGATGTTCATGGGAGCGATCGTCGCCGCGGCTCACCACCCGGCGGTGTTCATGGGGGTCTTCCTCTTCTTTCTGGGACTCGTCGCAGTCACCAAAGAGTACCAAGAAGAGTTGAAGCTTAAGGAGTCCATGCTTGTCGCCTTCTTCTTGGGAGGGCTTGTCTTTCTCGGCGGACTCCAGGAGTGGTGGCTCCAGCCGCTCATCAGCAAGCTGTCGAGTGGTGCCCTCTACTACGGCGCTACCACCCTGACCGCAATCACTGACAACGCCATGCTGACGTATTTGGCCAGCCTGGTGAATGGGCTCAGCGATGAGTCGAAGTATGCGGTCGTGGCAGGAGCGCTGAGTGGTGGCGGACTCACCCTCATCGCGAATGCCCCGAACCCGGCTGGATTCTCAATCCTCAAGGACTATTTCGAGAGTCCCGACGGAAAGAAGGAGTTCAGCAGTTTGGGACTTTTCCTCTCTGGAATCCTGCCGACGGCCGTAGTTATCGCCGTCTTCTGGATTTTCCGCTAGATCCATAGGCGGGCCGGGGTCGAGCGCGAAAGTGTTCCTCCGGCCCGTCGATCAGGTTTACCTATCTACTTATTCTATTATTTATTAAGCAGTTAGAACTCTTTTAGAGACAACCTTCTTTTAATGTAGAAATAAAATCTACTTATTTCCAGTATCAGTTTTTCTATTATCTAAGCTTCTTTTTTCAAGCGTGGTTTTTGAAATTACCGTATTTATTTGTATTGAATTGTAAGGAACAATACGATGATAAAAATTTTCGGAGTTGTGTTCTTTTTCCTTTATAAAACTTTCCTTTAATCCCTTTTTAAGGGCTTGTAATTTTATAAATTCTACTTCGATTTTTACTACCTTGGCCACCCTTTATTTTGGGGGTTTTATAAATTTATATTCTGATTTTTATGAAAAAATATAATTTTTCAATACAACCAATGCTTCCCATTCCCGTTTATATTCCTTTTGATCGTTCGGGCTGGATTTTTGAGCTTAATTGGCGTGGTTATCGAACGATGGTTAGCATTGATAAAGCCAATAACGTTAACTTTTTTTCTCCTCACCCACTTTTTTCTCCTGCGCCTTTTTCACTTATTGTCGATAATCTTAAACAATTGGGTTATGACGCCATTTTCGATGGTGAAATTGTTGTTGTTGATGAGAATGGAGTATCTCGTTTTGAACTTCTTCAACATTACGAAAAAACGGGGGAGGGCAATTTACTTTACTATGTTTTTGATCTTTTATATTTTCGCGGTAAAGATTTACGCTCACTTCCTTTGCTTAAACGGAAAAAAATATTGCAAGAAAATCTCCCCCCGCTTCCCGCTATTGCTTTGAGCCACTGTGTTATCACTAAAGGTACCTCACTTCTTAAGATTGCCTTCGACCATCATTTGAATGGAATTATTGCCAAAAATCCCCTCAGTCCCTATCGGGAAGGTCTTAGGAGTGAAGATTGGCTTAATATTAAAGTTTCTCACGATAATTTTTAAACTTTTTGCGCATTCTTCGAGCCACTTCTGTTATAACACCGGATCCACCAATAACCCATAATACTTCTGGGCCAGGTTCGCCATTTATTTCTTTCATATCCAATTGCTCAATGGCGGCACTATGTAAAAGTACTTGGTCTTGGGTTGAAGTAAGGGCGGTGGTAGGTCTATTGGGAGCTTGAGTGGCTACTTCCAAGGTAAAAGGAATAGCGCTTACTATTTCACTTGGCGTTAAGCTTTCCACTCCTTTGTCATCAATCGCTGTTAAGGCGAAATAATACTCCTTGCCGTTATCGAGATGAGGGATATACCAGGTAGTGGAGGCATCTTTGGTATCAACGGCATTTTCTAATTTTGCCGGATCTAATCCGTACCGTATTCTATAATTTTTTATCATTCCATTATCCATAGCAGCTTCCCATACCAGCGTAACCTGGTTAGCAGATCCGTATCCAATCACCCCCAATACTTGGCTGGGAGGAGTGTTAGAAGGGTCTGTGGTCGATGATGGGTCAGCTATTATGGTATCTTGTGGTTTAGGACTGGGGTCTGCGGTTACTGGATCAGTGCCATCCAAAGCTTTTCCTTCGACTGTTATTGAAGCTTTACTGTCATAGGTTTCTTCATTATTAAGCTGATCGACCAGCACAATGTCCACCGGGTACATTCCGGCGTCTTGTGGAGCTTGAATGGTTCCACTGTAATTTCCCGGAGTATCAACGCTTTCAATCAATTCGATAATATCGGAATTGAATATAGCAGCTGCTTGGAGTAGATTCTCTTCGCTCATTACTTTAACGGTGAGTAAAGTTCCCGGCTTTACTTTCCCGGTGGGTGTCACTTCAATATCGTCAACTGTTGGAGCGGCTGTATCTATGATGAATTCTATAGTATCTGATGTGGTTTGAACGGTTTGATCCTCATTGACCGAAACGACATATAATGAATGTTTCCCATCAGCAAGTGGTGGTGTCTGATATGAATACTGACCATTATTCCCAGCTTTTGTTGTTCCAATTTGCTGGTCATTATCGAAAATATTTATGGTTATATTAGGGGTTGCTGCTCCACTTACGGTTTGGATATTTTGACTAAAAGTTCCGGGAGCAGGGGAGAGAATCGAGGGCTTTTGCCCATTTTGATTTATAATATTATTGTTTCCGTTATTTCCGACCGTTACTGTCTTTTCTCCTTTAATAATTTGATTGTTGATATCAGTAACAACAATTTTATAGGTGCCGGCAACGGTGAATTTTAATCCTAAGCTAAACTCGTGCTGTCCTAAGTCTTCAGCTTTAAAAGTATAATCTTCGGGAAGTGTGACGTTATTGCTATTGGGTCCTTCTGATGAAAAATGAATGGTTCCCGTATAATTTTCTACCGCCACATTATTTTGATCTTTCGCTTCCACAGTAAAACTAACATTTTCTTGAGGAGCGATAGTCGATGGCAGATTTGTTATATCAAAGCTGTAAATAGATCCTGAGTCCGCTGCTTTTGCTATGGGAATAAAAGAGTCAAATTCTCCTCCGACATCACTTATGTAGGTTGATGCATCAAGATATCCTACCTGAATTCGTGGTGTTACAACGACACCGCTCGTTGTATCAACGGCTGAATAGGTCGAAACTCCTTTAGTGTTTGCCGACACTTTGAACGTCGCACTTCCATTGCTATTGGTTATTCCATTCGAACTGGATGTTATTTTATCCCCATTTCGGCTGGAAATGAGGCTAACCATGTGTCCAGTAAAGGGATTGCCATACTGATCTTTAATAGTTGCGACGATAAAAGTTGCGTCTTGCCCATCTGCTTTTGCTATAACTTTAGAAGCAGTGAGGGTCGATCCAGTATCAGAAACTTCATCGGCATATACATTAAAATAGTTAACCAGATTTGTTTTTGAGTTTTTAAATGCTGCTGAAACGCTATAACTGCCTGCACGATGCGTATGAGAATCATCGAGATTTGCTTTGGCTACTCCGCTTCCATCACTTAATGCATTGATTGTTACCATTGATCCGTCAGGTTTTTTTACTGTAAAGATTACCTCCTGATGGGGGTATGTTTTTGAAGTAGAAAGCAGGCTAGAATAACCGGCAATAGTATCAACCCCATAGGCTTGAAGGTTATTATCAGTCCCGCTGGCAAGCGCCATGTTCATGGGTGAAAGGAGCATTGTCATGAGGAATATTCCGGCAAGGAGAGTTTTTTGTATTTTCATATATCTTTGTTTTTAAGCCAAATAATCTTCTTATTATAGCAAAAAAATGGTTTTAAATCAAACCGGGGACATTTAATAAACCATAGCCCAATTACCTTTAAAGTATTACCATTGCATCGCCGAAACTGTAAAAGCGATATCTCTTTTTTACGGCTTGCTGATAGGCTTCCAGAATTAAATCCTTGCCGCCAAAAGCGGCGGTTAAAAGCAGAAGCGTGCTTTTCGGGAGATGGAAGTTTGTTATTAGACTATTAACGCATTTCCAATGATACCCTGGATATATAAATTTCTTTGTAGTGCTGGTAAGGGCATGAATTTTTTTCGATTCATCACAGGCGGTTTCGAGCACTCGTACGGCCGTTGTGCCTACGGCGATAATTCGCCGTTTTTCTTCCATTGCTTTTGTTAAAAGAGTTGCCGTTTTGTAGTCTATTCGGAATGTTTCACTATGCATTGTGTGATGAGTAACATCAATGCTCTTCACCGGCAGGAATGTTCCAAGTCCCACATGAAGCGTTACAAAAGCAATGATTACTCCTTTTTCCTGTAACCGGGCAAGAAGCTGTTTCGTAAAGTGAAGTCCGGCGGTTGGAGCAGCAATGCTTCCTTTTTCTTTTGCGTAAATTGTTTGGTAATCTTCCGACTTTGAAGTTGAATTTTGAATATAAGGAGGGAGGGGGGTGATACCTATCTCTTCCAAAGCTTTTTCGAGAGCTGGTCCGGATTTTGAAAAAGTTAACGTTCTTTGTCCATCTTTTTCTATACTTTCTACGGTTACTTTTAGATCTTCTCTTAAATTAAAATTTATTCCCGGCTGAAGCCATTTTCCTGGCTTCCCGATAGCTTTCCACGTGTTTTCGTTTTGTTTTTCCGTTAAGAGAAGTTCAATTTTTTTTTCATTCCAAGAAAATAAAATACGTGCCGGAATAACTTTTGAATCGTTAAATACAATGACATCTCCCTTTTGAAGAAAAGAGGGGAGGTCGTAAAAATGGAGATCCTGTATTTTTCTCGTTTGACGGTTAATAACCATAAGCCGGCAAGCATCTCGAGGTGAAGCCGGATTCTGGGCAATAAGTTTTGGTGGCAGCTGAAAATCAAAGGCTGAAAGTTTCATTTAACCAACATATTTAAGGGCTATGAGGGTGATGTCATCTTCTTGAATGTGATTTTCTACGAAGCGGGAAAAATCTCGCGCAATATAGTTGACGATTCCATCGGAACTATATTGCCGTCCATACAGTTCTGTTGCCATAATAAGTCTATTTAAACCATACATTTCACCGGCCATGTTTTTCCCTTCCACAATACCATCACTATATAGAATGATAACATCTCCTTTCTCGAGAGGAATTTCTTGTTCTTTTACTAATTTGCTATTGTCTGCTACCATCCCCAGGGCAATGCCGCCGCTTTGACGAACTTCACATTTTTCTGTCGCAGCCCGGTAGATAATAATATATTCATGACCACATCCAACGTAGTACATTTTTTTTTCCGCGTTATTCCATCGAAGCATGACCATTGTCATGAACATCGTGGCTTTTATCCGATTTTTAATCTGCTTATTGGTCATTACAATGACATCATAGGCACTTTCATAAACTTCGATGAGGGTATGAAGAAGCGTATTGACCATCATCATCACGAGTGCTGCCGGCACTCCATGTCCCGTCACGTCGCCAACGTATAAAAAAGTGTTATCACCTTTGGTAATGAAATCATAACTATCGCCTCCGAGTTCAGCAGCAGGTTTATTTTTTGCTACTACTTCGAAGAGTGGTATGAGTGGGGTTTGAGGCGGCAATATCTCTTTTTGAATGCTGCTGGCTATTTCCAGTTCGTCCAGCATTCGTTTTTCTTCTTTTATATCTTTTGCCACTTTTTCGAAATTTCTGGTAACTTCATTGAAGAAATGCGAGATGATGCCAAATTCATCCACTCGTTTCGTATAAATATGTTTATATTTTTTCCCCGTCAGCAGCGCCCGTATTTCAGGTAAAATGGCCGCAAGAGGTCTGGAAACTTCATTCCAGTAAACAGCCCCAAAGTAGAGGGTAAAAAGAAGACACAGGAGAATGATACTTGAAGAGGGGATTGACCGCTGATGAAAAATATAAAGTCCGATAGTAAAAATTCCTCCAGCTATGACAAAAAAACTGATAAACAATAGAACTCTTCGCAGCAGGCTTTTTTCAAAAAACGGCATATAATATTTACTTTTTTAAGCTTTTTTCTAAACTTTCCATGTTCTCACAGTAAGGGATTATTTTGAAAATCCCGATAACTTCGAGTACATCCCGCACATTTTGAGAAGCTTTGAGGATCATAAGAGTCTCTTCTTTTTTTAGGAGACGTGAATGGAGGGTCAGTAAAAATCCGATGCTTTCGCTGTTTATGAAATGCAAATTGCTGAAATCGAAAACCAGGTTTTTTTGTTGAAGGTTTGTCACTATTTCTTCAATTTTATCTTTAACCTGGCTCAGTCCATACTTATCCAAATCTCCCGTGAACGAGATCATTGTATAAGATTTCTCATCGTTAGTGGTGATAGCAATATCTAATTTCGAAGGGTGAAATTCTTGCATAGGAAGTGGTTATGGTTACAATTTTATTTTAGCTGTAAGCTTTATGTTATTGTAAATTTTTTTAAAGATAAACGATAGGGAATTCGTTTCATTATGTTTTTATTGGATTCAACGTTTTTTTGGTAAATTTTTTTTCATGATATTTATGAAGATTATAAGCGGTTGCCATCATAGCTCCCGTAAGGAGAAAAAGGAGTATATGCAGTGCCAGGGTAGAATGTTCCGGCAGAAAAAAATAATTTATTATGGTGACGAGTATCATGGCAATTCCAATACCCAGAGGCATTACCAGGCCTTCGTATAGTTCTCGAATGAGGTGAGGTTTCCCTTTGCCAAAGCGGTAATAAAATAGTTCATAGGCGCTTTTATGAATGATACTGGTAATTTCAAAATTATTGCGCGCTAAAAAGGCCGTAAAAGTTCCAAAACCCGTAAAAAAAGAGGCAAGACTTATAAAAGTTACAATTGAATGGAGCAGAAAGGCTCCAAACCCTTTTATTTTCTTCATAATTCTACTCCCGATCAGAAGTTGTACCGTCAAAGCAGAAGCATGAAGAATGGTGTGAAAATTTCCGAAAGCATGTGTCACATGCGATGCTGTTTCATGGGCGCTTGAAAAATGCTGATTTGTTTCTGCTACGATTTTAGTAAATTGAAATTCAAAAAGCTGGACGATCATCCATTGCAGTAATATAAAAAGGCCGACGATGCCGAGAAAGGGGAATTTTTTAACCTCTCTTACCCCTATCACTAATCCGTTGAGACGATGGCGGTTGGCTTTTTTTATTTTTTTGCCATGAGAATTTACAGTCCCTATAAGTCCACAAAAAACAAAAAGAAAAAATGACCATAGATAGAGCACACGGCTATCAGCCAATCCATAGGATAATTCTGCTATAACTATTCCTCCAATGATTCCCGCTATGGTTTCAGCTGATTCGATAATTGTAGCAATACGTTGGCATTGTGCTGGTGTGAAATAGTGTTCTACATGACTTGAAAGAAGAATAACAGCTTGAGCCAGGAAAATACTATGTCCGATAAGGATGAGGATGAAAAAATACGTGAGATTTTGAAATACGCTTGCTGCTATTAAGAAAAGAATAGCGGCGATTAATACACTGAATAGTATGATACTTTTTACTTCATATTTTCTCAGAAAAAATGAATAAAAAAGCATGCCAGCTATTCCGAGCATTGCCTGAGCCAAGAAAAACAATGGGAGCCAGACGGTTGGGAAAAAAGAAATGAAAAGTGCTAGGATGGTTGTCCATCCGATGATAAAACCTATTTTAAGCAGAAATTTCAGACTCCAGGCATAGAGAACTATCGGCGTTTCCTGTTGCTCTAGATTTAAAATTTTGAGAAACATATCAGGATATTGTACCATTTATCTCTCAATATCTCCAGTAATGATCATGTTATTATCTATTACTTCTCCGCGTATATTTTTTATATGAATGGCCTTGGAAAGTTTTTCTAATCCGAGTTTTCCTATTCCGTTTTTCCCTTCTTCTCCTATCAGGATTGCTCCATAAAAAAGAAAGCATTTATCTATTACTTTTTCTTTCAGGAACGCACTTGTTAATTTACCTCCGCATTCCATCAGGAGGCTTGTTATCCCCCGATGGTAGAGGTCTTTTAACATATTTTTTATACTGAATTCGTATTCATATACAACGAAAGGAATTTCTCGTTCCTGAAAAATTTTTATTTTTTGCGGTGATGCTTTTTTTGTGGTTATTACCAGGCAGTTATTATCCCTGTATACTTCGGCTTTTGGGGAAGTTTTCAATTCGCGGTCGATGATGATACGAAGTGGATCTTTTCCATTTTCTATGCGTGATCCTAAATGAGGATTATCTTCTATAACGGTGTGAGAAGAGGTGAGAATTGCATCATATCGGCTTCGAAGTTTATGAACGGCTATCCTGGATTTTTTATTGGTAATCCATTTGGATTCTCCCTTATGTGTCGCGATCTTTCCATCGAGACTCATACCGAGCTTAAGGGTGATGAAAGGCATGTGAAGTTTCATGTTTTTAAAAAAAACAGCATTGAGTTGTGTGGCTTCTTTTTGCAAGAGTCCCATACTTATTCGTATGCCATTTTTTTTGAGTGATTTACATCCTTTCCCGTTTACCTTTGGATTTGGATCTTTAACAGCTATTACTACCGAATGAATCCCGCTTTTTTTTATACGTTCAACACACGGAGGCGTTTTTTTCCCCGTATGACAGCAGGGTTCCAGAGTTACAAATAAAGTAGCTCCTTTCATATCGACGTTTTGGCATTTCTTGAGTGCTACGATTTCGGCATGATCAGAGCCTGCTTTATGATGATATCCCTCTGAAATTATTTTTCCATTTTTTACTATAACAGCTCCCACCATCGGATTTGGGGAAGTCTGCCCCTCTGCTTTCTTTGCCAGCTCAAGGGCTCTTTTCATGAAATATTCGGATTTCGCGGAAAATTTAGACATTGTTGAGGAGATGACCCATTTTTGTTTTTTTTGTGGTGAGATACTTTTTATTGACTTTGTTGGGAGGTATTTCAATGGCTATTCTTTCTTTTACGGTTATTCCAAAACCTTCCAGCCCTACAATTTTTCTTGGATTGTTGGTTAATAATTTTATTTTTTTTAAACCGAGATCTGCAAGGATTTGAGCTCCAATGCCGTATTCCCGTAAATCAGGAGGAAATCCTAATTTCTTATTGGCTGTCACCGTATCGTATCCACTGTCTTGCAGATTATATGCCTTTATTTTGTTGACGAGACCGATTCCCCGTCCTTCCTGCCGTATGTAAAGAAGCACTCCCAGCTTTTCTTTTGCAATCAGGGATAAAGCATATTCCAGTTGTGGTCCACAATCACAACGCAATGATTTAAAATTTTCTCCGGTGAGACATTCGGAGTGGACTCTTGTGAGGATTGTTTTGCTCCCCGTAATTTTCCCCATGCGTAAAGCAACATGTTCTTTATTGTCGACTAAACTTTTATAGACGGCCATGGTGAAATTTCCGTACTCGGTTGGTAGATTTGCTTCAGCCATTTTTATAACAAGTTTTTCTTTTTTTCGTCGATAGGCTATGAGGTCACGAATGGCAATAATAACAAGGCGATGTTTTTTTGCAAAAATGAGAAGATCTTTTAATCGAGCCATTTCACCGTTTTCTTTCATGATTTCACAGATAATGCCGGCTGGGGTTAGTTTTGCAGCATTCATGAGATCCACGGTTGCCTCGGTATGGCCTGCCCGAACGAGTACGCCTCCTTTTTTTGCCCGCAGAGGAAATATATGGCCAGGACGTAAAAAATCTTCCGGTTTACTTTCACGTGAGCTGAGAGCTTTAGCTGTTTTTGCCCTATCATGGGCGGATATTCCCGTTGATGTGTCTTTTTTATAATCTATTGAAATCGTGAAGTTGGTCTGAGACTTTTCAGTATTATTTGAAACCATGGGGAAAAGTTCGAGGTGATCAGCGATTTCTTGGCTCACTGGAGCACAAATCAGCCCCCGTCCGTGGGTAGCCATAAAATTTATGGCTTGAGGAGTTACTTTTTCTGCGGCCATGACGAGATCTCCTTCATTTTCCCGATCTTCGTCATCAACCACTATGATCATTTCGCCTTTTTTAAGCGATTGTAATGCTTGATCAATGGTATTAAAGTTCGTCATTTTTAAACAACGAAGCGAACAAATCTGACAACTTTTATATTTTCACCCATTTTTGTTACCGCTCCGGTAATAAGTTGTTCAACCGTGATATCAGGATTTTTCACAAATGCTTGAGTTAAAAGCGCTGACTCTTCTCGGAATTTTTTTTCTTTTCCTGCCAAAATTTTCTCCATAGCTTCCTCTTTTTTTCCTTCACTTCTTAATTGTTCCGTCCAAATCTCCCGTTCTTTTGCTACCATTTCGCTTGAAACTTCGTCCGGGGATATAATTAAAGGACTCATAGCGGCGACGTGGAGTGCTAAATCTTTCGCCAATGCTTTAAATTCTTCGTTTCGGGCGACAAAATCCGTTTCGCAACCCAGTTGCAATAAAACGCCTACTTTTTCGGTGTTATGGATGTAAGAAGCTACGATTCCTTGTCCGGTTGATCTTTCGCTTCGTTCTTTTGCTTTTGCTTCTCCTTTTTTACGGAGAAGTTCGACGGCTTTATCGAAATCCCCATTGGTTTCTTCAAGAGCTTTTTTACAGGACATGGTAGCAGCTCCTGTTGCTTCACGGACCGCTTTGATTTGATCGAGTGTAATAGACATGCGAAAAATAAAATTAAAAAATTATAAATGAGAACGGAAATATTTAGCTGACGGTATTTTGATTGGGAGGTTCGTTTTGATCCTGCGTATATTCTCCTCCTTGTCCCGTGAAAGCTTCATTCGTTATTTTGGCAAATAATTCAAGGGGTATGAGTGTCGATAATTCAGATACTACTGGGATTTTCCACCATTTTCCCATAAATCCCTGATACATACCGGCAATTCCAGCGAAAAATGTTCCCATTTGAATTAATCCACCAAAGAGAGGTCCAATAAATGGAACAATGTAAACGAAGATGCTGAAGAAAAAAATTATTGATAAAAAGAGTCCCTGTCTTGCGTGTAAACGCAAATAGGTACTTTGAGGCTTGATAATAAGAGGAATTATTCCCATAAAAGGAATATAGGCTATAAG
>CAYSYL010000007.1:17000-30854 GCA_964435355.1 uncultured Candidatus Peribacteria bacterium
AACAGATACAACGGGTTGATTTGCTACGGGGGCACTTGGCTGAGTTACGGTCATTTGTGGAGTAGATGCCATCACGGAAACTTGTTCTTCAGTTGATGGTTTTGCTATTTGAGCTGAAGTTGCCGGCACTGTGGGTTGAACAACAGGTGGCTGTGTCGCTTGATTTTCAACGACTGGTTGTGTCAAAACTGGCTCCTGAATTGGAGGAGTGTTGTTGGCTTGCTGAGTATTATTTTGGCCTTGAGTGATAGGATTATCAGCCATGATGAGCGATTTAGAGAATTATTTTTTCGCTCCAACCATAGCATTTTTAGCTGCCATAATCAAATAGCCAAGAGATTTTACGGCATCATCATTTCCCGGGATGGGATAGGTGATGTCGTCAGGGTCAGCGTTTGAATCAACGATAGCTACAACCGGTATTTTCATTTTTTTTGCTTCACGAATGACAATTCGATCACGTACGGCGTCGGCAACAAAAATAGCATCTGGCAAGCGATCTATGTGTTGAACACCGCCCAGTGCATCTTCCAATTTTGCAATTATTTTTCTTAATTTTGAAGCCTCTTTTTTAGTGTATTTATCGAATTCTCCGTTTTTTTCCTGTTCTTTAAGTGTTCGAAGATAACGAATACGAAGTCGAATAGAGCTGAAATTAGTCAAAAGTCCCGGTACCCATTTATGGATAACATAGGGCATTTTACTGCTTATGGCTGCATCCATGATTAATTGCGCTGCTTGTGGTTTCGTGCTTACCATCAAGACGGTTTTTCCCGTTGAACTCATGCTTGTTAAAAACTGCTTTGCCTTTTCTAAGCATTCGGCTGTTTTTTCCAGATCAAAAATATGAATACCATTTTTTTCACCATGGAGGTATTTTTTTACCTTTGGGTTCCATTTTTGAGTTTTATGCCCGAAGTGTACTGCTGCTTCAAGCATTTCCTGTAGAGAGTTTTGAGTCATATATCCTTGGGGTTAATTTGCTCTTATCTTTTTACGCTTAGCCCATCAATCGGGGAGGATCGCGTAATCAAAAAGCAAACTTGAAATAAAGCAGCGAAACTCTACTATAATTCATTATCTTCGTGCAAGAGGAAAGCGTTTTTGCGTAATTTGATAAAAAATGGTACAATATAAAGAGTTTTAAAATAAAAAAAATATGGAACTTGCTTCAAAAAACACGCAAGACCACAAGGATGAGCCAATAATCATAAGTATTACCCTTCCAACGAATGCCTATTTTATTTCAGGTATCCGCGATTTTACTCTTTCACTTATCAGAAATATGACAGAATTTTCTGAACAGTGGGCGTTCCGTTTTCAATCAGTGGTAGATGAACTCTGTAATAATGCCATTGAACATGGATCGACTCCGGGGAAAGACGTAAAAATAACTTTTATCAGTACTCCCCATGAAAGTCTTGAAATTAAGGTACAGGATACCGGAACGGGCCGGGTGAAAATGACGGCTCAACAATTGACACAATTGGTAGCTGAACGTCGAGATCCCGCTTATGTCCATAAAGGAATCAGAGGACGTGGACTTTCTAAAATAGTTGCGGAATGGACTGACGAATTGAAATTCTCCGATAAAGAGGGAGGTATTGAAGTATATATTAAAAAGTACCTTAAAGATCCGAAGCTTAATGAAATAAGTCAGTATCTCTCAACTCCTGCTCATCTCACCCTTACTTAAATTATTAATTTTAACTTAATATGACACAAGCAACTATTACTGTTAGTGATATTCCGACCTTGGTTTCCGGCCAGACGGTGAAACTGGTTATTTGTGAAGGACAACTGGATGAAAGTAATGTCGATGAAAAGGCTAAGACGGTATATGAACTCATAGAGAAAAATAATCAAAACCTTTTTCTGCTTTTCGATTTTGAAAACCTTGAGTACATGAATAGTAAAGCTATTGGTTATTTAACAGATTGGTACGGAAAAGTGAATGAAGGAAAAGGGAAAATAGTTATTGCCAAAGCAAAAAGCAATATTTTGGATATTTTACAGGTGGTTGGACTAACCCAACTTATTACTTGCTATGGTACTCTTGATGAAGCAAAATTTGCTTTATTAAACCCTTCGACATAGTACGACCTCCTATTTTTATTGTGTGGCCGATTATTTTCTTCCCAGTCTGATCGCCTTTATTCCCGCCTCGATTTGGCTGTTTATGCTTCTGCGCCAAAAGCAGCGTCGCTTGACCCAGTTTGTCATTTTTATGGGGAGTGTTTTTTCCGTGGTTCCCGTTTTTCTTGTTCAATATTTAGCTTCACTTTTTCCTTTTTTAAATTTCGTCAATGTTTTACAATCCAAAACTTCGAATTCCACCCTTCAATTTATCATTTTATTCGTAGGTGTTGGAATTGTTGAAGAGATTGCTAAACAATTACTCTTACGGGCTTCCGATCGACGTTATCTTCTCATCCAAAATATAAATGATTCAATTCATTATAGTTTGCTGAGCGCTCTTGGATTTGCTTTTGCTGAGAATATTTTTTATTTTTACGCAACTTTTTCCCATTTCGAATTACAAGAGTTTTTAGTTATTTTCCTTTTTCGATCAATTTTTACTACGGCTGGGCACTTAATGTTTTCTGGTTATTTAGGCTATTACTATGGAATTGCAAAGTTTGCTCTTAGCATTGTTACTCACAACCGTTTGGTCGGAAAGACAAATATTATTGGCCGTTGGTACGCAGAAAAGGCGGATATTTCCCAGTTTGAGGCTTATAAGCAGTTGACTATTCTGAAAGGATTGTTTATTGCCATTGTCCTTCATGCTGTTTTTAACTTTTTTCTTCAACTTAATCTTATTCCTTTTGCCGTTTTATGGGTCGTCATCTGGTTTTTTTATTTGCAGAAACTACTGTCCCAAAAAACGGGGCGTTTAATTCTTGTAAGCGATCCGAGTGCAGAGAGTACCTCGACTATGGCTCAAAAAGATGAAGAGGTTGTTTTGGAACTTTTGGGAATGTGGTTTCAACAGAAACGATATGTGGATGTTATTCATATCTGTCAAAGACTTTTAGAAAGAGACCCTCAAAACATGGTGGTTCAGCTTTTTAAGACGAAAGCTTTGGATAAAATAGAATCGGGTTCAGTGTATCAAAAGATTCTTGGCTCACTTTTTCCACAAAAATAGCTCTTGGTTTGCGGCTTGAGTGAAAAACTGTTAGTTTTAAGGAAAATCTAATATTTTTCATGCTGAATCAGTATAAAATTGCTATTGTCTGTGATTGGCTTACCACTATGGGAGGAGCGGAGCGAGTCATTGCTGGATTGCATCAACTTTTTCCTAATGCTCCAATTTATACTTCTCTCTATAACTCAAAAACTATCCGAGGTTTTGAGAATGCTTATATCATCACTTCAAAATTGCAGTATATCCCTGGCGCAAAGCGGCATCATCAGTGGGTTTTTCCTTTTATGCCTTCCGCTTTCGAGCGTTTCGATATGAGTTCTTACGATATTGTTATTTCCAGCTCACACTCCTGTGCAAAAGGGATTATTACTAAACCGAATACTTTGCATGTTTCTTACTGTCATACTCCCATGCGTTATGCCTGGGATAATAGCATTCGATACATTAAGGAGTATCATGCCAATAAGATAGCGAAAATTGCAGCTCCTTTTTTTATACATAAACTCCGTATGTGGGATCGTTTAAGTGCTGAACGGGTTGATGAGTTTATTGCTAATTCTCACCATGTACAGAAAAGGATTCAAAAATTTTATCGTCGTCCATCGAGTATTATTTATCCTTTTATTGAGGCGAAGAACTTTCGATACGATCGTCCCCGTGAAGATTTTTATTTGGCGGTAGGGCGACTTACTTCTTATAAAAAATTTGATCTTCTTATTGAAGCTTTTAATGAACTTGGTTTGCCATTAAAAATTGTCGGTACGGGTGGTTCTTATCCATTGTTAAAAAAAATGGCTCATAAGAATATTGAATTTCTCGGATATGTGGATGATGCGATGCGAAATGAGTTATATCAAAAAGCGAAGGCTTTACTTTTTCCTCAAGAAGAAGATTTTGGTATAACGCCCCTTGAGGCTATGGCGAGTGGGTGTCCGATTATAGCTTATGGGAAAGGGGGTGCCCTTGAAACGATTGTGGATGGATCGACGGGGATTTTTTTCAAAGAACAGTTGAAAGATTCGCTTGTTGCTGCTGTCAGAAAATGTGAAGATAAAAAATGGAATGCCAGTATAATACGTTTACAGGCTGAAAAATTTGATAAGGGTATTTTTCACCAAAAAATATTGCAGTTTTTGGAAGAAAAATATGCTGATCATTGTAAAAACTTTTAAAATTTTTTCTCTTAACTATTAACCTATGACTTTTCAAAGTTTTTTATACCTTATTTATAGGCGTTTACTCTCCATTACCATTATAACGTTTCTTGTAGGAGGAGCTGTTGTTTCTTTTGGCTATTCTATGGGATTCATGAAAGGAAATAATACTACGATTTTTATCACTATTGGGGCAGAGGAGTCGGTTTCGTCACCATCACTAGGTTCACTCTATGATACGGTTCAGGCTGCTGATTTTTTTGCCGAAACTATTCAGGGATGGTTTAAAAATCCAGAGTTTTTAAGAAATGTTCAAACAGGCACATCAGAGCCGCTTAATTTTTCTGTCCGCAAACAGGAAAAGCAAAATTTGGTCGTGACGGTACATACTCAACAACCATGGGATAGTAAGATTTTGGGATCAGTTTTAGAGCATGCCATAGAAGAATACAATAGCGTGTCGAAAACTTCTTTCCACCTTGCTCATTTTGGCCGTGGGGTACAAAGTCAATCATTTCCTTTGTTCTTATTTGCTTTCGTCGGCTTGCTGGCTGGACTTCTTTTTAGCGTTATCGCTGCCTGGTTTTATGAGTATCTTTGTGGTTATGTTTCAGATGCCGAAACAGCTGAAAATATTTTAGGTCGTGAGGCAGTGGATCGTATTTGTTACTCGAAAGTTTCGAAAAACCTTAATTTTTTAGCTTATTGTCTCCAGACGCTTCGGCAAAAAAATATTGTTATCATTAGAATGTTTAAAGGTGCTGAACGCGTAGAGCATGGATTAAAAGACGTAATGGAGGGGAAAAATATTACTACTTGCGATTTTCCTGCGGGGATATCGGAACTTTCAAAAATTAAGGAGTTTCATGCTGTTGTGCCTGTTCGCATTGGTAAAACCAACATTGCGCATTTGAAAAAACTGAAATTAATTGTACCTCCAGATTTTTCTTTCATCATTTTGCAATGATTATTGCGATTGATCTGCGTCCGCTTTTAAGCCATAAACTCAGTGGAGTGGAGTTATATCTGGATCGACTTTTACGACAAATAGTAATACTTGATACAAAAGATATCATTATTTTTTTTGTTAACTCTTTTAGTCCACTTCCTTCAACGATTCCATTGTTTTATGGGCCAAGAATTTTCACGGTTCGCACAAAAATTCCCAATAAAATTTTCAACCTTTCCACTTTTTTATTTCGACGACCATTTTTGGATAAAATAATATTTAAAAAGACAGGTTTTCAACCGGAGGTTATCCTTCTTCCTGACTTACGTCCTATAGCTTTAAGAAAAGGTGTTGGTGCTATCAGTGTCGTTCATGACTTGACTTTTGAGCACTATCCGCAGTTTTTTTCCCTGAAAAGCCGGCTGTGGTATTTTCTTTTAAATCCTCGAAAATTGATTTCGAAGAGTGATCATATTATTGCCGTATCGGATTCGACGAAAGGGGATGTGGTCAAGACCTATGAACTCCTGCCTGAAAAAATTACTGTGATTCATGAAGCGGTGGATAATGATTTTGGTTCTCGTATTTCTGAAAAAAGTTGTGAGGATGTTCGAAAAAAATATAGATTGCCCCAGCGCTATATGCTTTTTCTTTCCACTCTTGAGCCGCGAAAAAATATTGAACGTTTGCTGACTGCTTTTCAGTTGTATCAGCAAAAACATACTACAGACCTAACGCTTGTTATTGCGGGTCAATGGTATCCTGATATTTTTCATAAGATTTCGTTATTGCCGGTGAAAAATGTTGTTTGTATCGGCTTTGTGGATGAACAAGATAAAGCGACTCTCATGAGCATGGCGGAGCTTTTCTTATATCCTTCTCTATGGGAAGGATTCGGACTTCCTTTATTAGAAGCCATGAAGGTTGGAGTCCCCATTATCACTTCATCTATTAGTTCCATGCCGGAAGTGGTACAAGATGCAGCTCTGTTAATCGATCCATATAGCCCTCAAGAAATAGCTGATGCCATGGTTCAAGCTCAACTACCTGAAGTTCGTCATCGCCTTAAAATGGCCATGGAAAGACGCATCCACGATTTTAGCTGGAAAAAATGCGCTGAAAAGACGTTAGAAGTTATAGCCTCTTTTATTTCTTCTCTCTCATCGTATAATCCTTCACGAAAATAGCGGCCATTGTAGCGAGTGGAATTGAAATGATGGCTCCTAAAACATTCAAGAAATAAAATCCGACCATCATGGCAAAAATAATGATAATGGGGCTTAGGCCTACAGCTTTTTTCATGATATAGGGTATGAGGATATTTACTTCCAGCTGATAGACAACGAAGTAGAAAATGCTCATGGCAAGGGCGAGACTTGGTGATTGGTTATAGACGATGGGTACCGTGAGTATCCAAGCAACGACTCGGCCAAAAACCGGTATAAGCATGCAAACGCCGGCGATCGCAGAAATCGTCAATGCATACTCTGTTCCCATAATCGTCAGCCCGATATACGTGATGAGTCCGGCGATGAGAGAAAGAATCAATTGTCCCCGCACCCAATGACCTATGTGAATTTTGATGGCTTCCAGTCTCGAAGATATGTAATGAGCGTAATCAGAATGAACCAGTGACAGGACGAATCCTTCCATAGCTTTTTCTTCAACGGTCATGAAAAAAGTGAGGATTAAAACAAGAATTACATTCATGACTCCCACCGAGAGATTAATGAGCTGAGTTGAAGCTAACTCCAAAATGTTTTGAAGTTGAGTACTGGCGGTTTGAATATCGAAACGTTCATATATATCGCTCAGAATTGGTTTTAATTGAGTGGCGAAAGGGATGGAGGGATCTCCCTGGAAAATACGCGTCATAAACTGACTTACGTTTTTGGCTATTTCATTCAATTGGGCTCCGATAAGCGTCGCGAACTTGAAAATGAATACCGAGCTGAGAAGAAAGAAAAGGATGTAGATAATCAAAACGGTGAGAGTTCGAGGGACTTTGAAGTTTTGAAAATAATCGACTATCGGGTCAAGGGCCGATGCTAATATGAACGAGACGAAGAAAATAAGAAGTATCCCGCTGATTTGCTCAACTTTTTGAAAAAGAAAAATGAGGAGCAAAATAATAGTGGTAGCTTTCGCTATTAAGACCAATGGAATTTCTATCGGAGTGGGAGGAGTTTGAGTTTTTTTAGGAAAAGCAGCTTCAGCAAAAGCGGTCTCTTTTTCCTCTTTTAAGGTTTTGAGTTTTGTACGAAATTTTTTGAACCTTTCATTCCAGGATAATTGTGGTTTCATAGAGATTTATTAGCTGGTAACGGTAGCTATGACGAAGTTAACGATAACCCATGCAAGCGTTGCGACTATTAATCCGATAATGGCATTGGTAATAGTTTTTTTCCCTTTATCTTTATCGTCACTGATTCCCCCGTAAATGTAATAGTATCCTCCTAGTACGATAAAAAGTACACAAATAATGCCGATCATGGCCATCATGAAATTGGCAATATAGGTAACAAAGAGGGGAACCATTTCGAGGGTTATTTGACCGGTTTTAATCCCACAACCTAAAACATCATTAGTATTATTTCCATAATGCTTTATGAAATCAGCAGGTTTTGAACTTGCTAAGTAGTTGGCGAGGAGTTCTTTACAATAGGCCATGCTTCCTTTCGTGTAGGGCAAGACTGAAAATTGTGCGAAAGCAGGTTTTGCGAAACTGGTAAAAAATGTTAACGAAAGGAGGAGGAAAGTAAGTATGCGTTGTTTTTGTTTCATACTAAAATTATACGGGTAAAAGGCAAAATTCCCAAGCGCATATTTTGTAACAGGAGGCTTTTATTTAAAGAGTAAACTTCCGATTCGGATTTCAGTGGCTCCTTCTTCGAGAGCGATGTGGTAATCATGACTCATTCCCATCGAAAGCGTTTCAAGTTCGGGATATTTGTGCCGCAGCGTGTCGAAAAGTTCTTTCATGGATCGGAAATAAGGACGTGTCTTTTCTATGTTTTCGAAAAAGGGAACGATGGCCATTAACCCTTTCAAGCGGGTCCATTCCTGTGAAGCAACCCTTGCGACAGCTGATTCCACCTCCTCTTTTGTAAATCCAAATTTTTTCGGATCATGGGCTATATTTACCTCTAAAAGTAGCTCTATTTTCTTTCCCTGCTTTTCGGCTTCTTTGTTGACTGCTTCTGCCAATTTCAAACTGTCAATTGATTCGATTATATCAAAATAATGAACCGCCTCTTTCACTTTATTGGTTTGTAGATGGCCGATGAAATGCTTTTTTACCGGTAATGTCATGGTTTTCAGCTTTTTTATGGCATCTTGTATACGGTTTTCACCTATGTGTTGAATACCTGCTTTTACCGCTTCATGTATCTCATCTGCTGAAGCATATTTTGTGGCGGCAAGGAGAGAGATGTTTTTCGTATCCCATCCCTTTTTTTTGCCTATTTCTTGTATTTCTTCCTGTACTTTTTCGATCCGTTCGTGTAAAGATGACATGCTTTATTGTCTAAAAAACGGTATTATTATAGAGGAACAGAAAGATTTCGTCTTTCTCTCTTCATCTCTCAATAACTTCGACCCCTTTATTCCTATGAAAACTTTGCCTGTTGTTGCTATCGTTGGTCGGCCAAATGTTGGGAAATCGAGCCTTTTTAATCGGCTTATCGGAAAGAGACGGGCGATTATATCGGATATAGCTGGAACGACCCGTGATCGCATTTACCATCATGCACTTTTTGGAGACCTGATGAGTATTTTAGTAGATACAGGAGGTCTTGAGTATGGGAAAAAGGAAAATATTGAGGCTGATGTCCAAACTCAGGCGACTCTTGCTATTCAAGAGGCTGATATTATCTTTTTTGTCGTTGATGCCAAGGAAGGTTTAACCATAGATGATCAGGAAACGGCCAAGATTTTGCGGAAATCGAAAAAAGAGGTGCTCTTTATCGCCAATAAAACTGATCATAGCGAAGCGGAAAATAATCTGCCGGATATGGTTCAGCTTGGTTTTGGATATCCTATTTGTATTTCTGCCTACCATAATGTTGGAGTGGATGAGTTTATTGAAATGGTCCAAAAGAAACTGAAAAAGCTTGGATTTAAAAAAGCTCCGGAACAGATGTCTCCTTCGAAAAAGTTAAATATCTGCTTTTTGGGCAAACCCAATGTGGGAAAATCTTCTCTTGTGAATGCCATACTTGGGAAAGATAAGCTGATTGTCTCGGAAGTCGCTGGCACAACACGCGATAGTACCGATACTCCGGTGGTATGGAATGATCATGAGTTTGTTTTGATTGATACGGCTGGCCTGCGCCGTCGTGGAAAGATCGAACGGGGACTGGAAAAGCTTAGTTCTTTTAGTTCGCTTCATTCCATTGAACGGTCGGATGTTGTTTGCCTTATTTTGGATTATAAGGAGGGAATCAGGAAACAGGACCAGCATATTGCGGCTTACGTTTTGGAAGCGGGAAAGGGATTGATTTTGCTGGTGAATAAAGTGGATTTGATGGAAGATAAGGGGACTGAAGAGTCCAAGATGATACGTATCCTTCGTTCTCGTTTTGATTTTTTGCCTTGGGCGCCGGCGGTTTTTGTTTCTGCTGTTAAAAAAATAAATCTTGGTAAGATTTTCGAACTGGCTTTACACATTGAAGAAGAGCGATTTCGGCAAATTCCTGCTCCGGCGCTTGAGGGGCTTATGAAAGAGCTGGTGTATAAGAATCTTCCTCCTGCCGTTGCTAATGTTCGTCCAAAGTTTTTCAGCGTCGAGCAAACGGGGGTTAATCCGCCGACGTTTACTTTTTTCATGAATAAACCTGAAGCTCTTCATTTTTCGTATCGCCGTTACCTCGAAAATGAGATTCGCAGAGCTTATGGTTTTACCGGAACGTGCGTTAAACTTATTTTTAAAAAACAGTCGGAGAAGATGGAGTGAAACTATTGAAAAAGTGTCTCTTACGGCGTTTGAAGTTGAAAAGCATTTCTCCGTATTTTTAATACGGCTCACATTGCTTTTTTCTTTGTTTTATATGAAGAATCTGCTACATTACTCTATCCTTTAATTTTTTAAAAAAATAATTATGTATAAAGAAGTATTCGTAGCGGCTGGTTTGTCTTTAAGTGTTGCTGCTTGTTCTGGAAATTCTCAAGAACCTGCTTTTTCTCCTCTTGCATCGGGTGTATCACCAGAGGGTACGGACAATGTTCCTTCATCATTGCAACGAGATCCTATGTGTGGAGAGGATATTGATGCTTTGGTGAAAGAGCATCATGCACGTGCTGAAAGTTGTCGACAAGGGTTTTTGACTTTAAAAGATGAGGTTGGTCAATTGAATTGCTCAAATGAGCCACAAGGATTTGAGCCAGATTTAGCAAGTTGTACGTTTTCTCTCCCCGTCTGCAAAAATATGCGAGAGCTTCATGAAAAGGCTAATGCAGTACGGCAACAATGCGTACAAGCGATGCGATTATTTATGCACTGCGCTCCTTTTGACGCTCGAAGAGATGGTATGAATAATGAGATGAATGATATTTCAACTACTGCTTCAGTGGGGATGGATCCTTATCCTCTTATTAATTTTATTAAGAAGGAGGCTGAAAGAGAACAGTGTGACCTTTCTTCTGATGAAAAATAAAACTCACATGGTGGAATGAGCATTCCTTGTGGTTGAAGGTAAGTGATGTAGGTCAAAATTTCCTTTTATCTTCTTATTTTTCGGTTAATTTCAGCATTTTCCTTTTGAATTTTTCGGTGAACTCTTTTCGCCGGTCGATGTTGTGGAATTTTAACATATCGTCATTGATCACGATGGAGGACTCCGCCCCTTCTTTTGAGGCATTTGAACTGATTTTCGGTGCATTTTTTTTGAATCTGCCCATGTGAATTTCGCGTAAATGGTTTTCCAGCCAATTCCCGAGTTTCCCTTTCAATAACCTCTCCCACATGTTTCTTATCATAGAGAAAAGTTTCGATATTTTTAATAATTGCTGGCCTTCATTTCCTGATAGTAGCTCTCTTTCTTCCTGTTGTGGAAAGTAATTTTTTATCCATGGGTTTGCCTGGAGGAATGATTCATATGTTTTCATTCCATAAAGAGGCTTGAGGGTTAAGAGCCAATAGGCGAGGTAAATATCTTCCGCATTATTTTGAATGTTTTCCAGGTTGAGATTACTTTCACTTACATAAAAACTGAGGCACAATCTTCCTGCTATTTTCTTGCCATGGCGCCGTATACCAAGCATGGTGAAGAGCAAGGTGCTCATTACTCTGGCGGTGAAAATTCTTCCCTTTTTACTGATAATGAAAAGGTCGATATCGCTGCTTTCGGTTGGTGAATCGAAGGCGAGAGTGTTGCAAACGGCTACCATTTTGATGAAGGGGACAAGAGTAAAAAATCTTCCATATCGATATACTTTTTTCCATAGCTTTTGGCTGATTATTATGGATTTTTCCCGTATCGCTACTATTTCTCCCCGCCCTTCCAGGAAATAAAAACCCCTGATATGGCGAATTTTCTTATGATTTACGATATGATGTCGTATTTCTTCTTTACTGGCCGAAAATCCTAGAAGATAGTGATGGATTTCCTCAAGGGTTAAAGGCTGATGGAAGAGATCGAAAAAGCTGAGGGTCGCGTACATACTGTGCTCCAATGTCGAGTACGGAGGAAAAATGTGAGAACTGTTCTTCATTGCGTTAAAAAAATCCCTTATACTGTGCCTGCTTTATGAAACCAGATTCTGATTTGCAAAACAAGGAGCGTGAGGAGTATTTGCACCATATTCTTAAAAACATTCCCCATAAACCCGGTATCTATAAAATGAAAGATGAAGGAGGGCGTGTTATATATGTTGGTAAAGCAAAAGATCTTTATCATCGTGTGAATAGTTATTTTCAGCAAAGAGCCGACAAAGCCGTCCGAACGATCAAAATGGTGAATCAGATTGCTGATATTCAATATGTCGTGGTGGGGACAGAGCTGGAGGCGCTGCTTCTTGAAACCCACCTTATTAAAGAACTTCGACCAAAATATAATATTTTGATGAAGGATGATAAGAATTACGTGTATGTTAAAATCACGATTCAGGACCTTTATCCGAAAATTTATCTGGTTCGACAGGTTTTTAAGGATAAAGCACGATATATCGGTCCGAAGACGGCTGCCTATAAGGTTATTAATACCCTTAAAGCGTTGAAGAAAATTTTCCCTTTTCGCAATTGCCAACTGGCTATCGACTATACCGTCCGTGCGGAGAAAAGGGCCGCTCATATTTTGACTCCTGCTGAAGCGGAATACCATAAAAAGCATTGTATCGGACCGTGTGTCATGTCCGTTACTTCCGATGAGTATCGGGCCATGGTTTTTCAGGTCATAGAATTTTTTGAAGGTAAGTATGAAGGGGTGATCAGTAAGATTAAAGAGGATATGTATCGGGCGGCGCAAACTAAAAAGTTTGAGCTGGCTGCTTTGATTCGTGACCGGTTGAAGGCCGTTCAGGATGTCATTGAACCGCAACGCATTAGTGATCCTCACCAGAAAGATCTGGATATCGTTCATTATGTCCAAGTTGAGGATAAGGTGTACTTTAACCTTTTTCAGCTGAGAGGAGGTAAACTTTTGGGACAGGAAAACTTTATTTTCAACGTCCATGAAAGTACGAACCCTCCTTTCGATAATAAAAGTGGCGCTTTTTTTGAAAATCGTGAAGCATTGAGTGCCTTTTTAGAGCAGTATTATGAGAAAACGATGGATATTCCTCAGGAGATTTTACTTCCCCATGAAATCGACGAACCCGAAATGCTGCAAAATTGGCTGACGGAAAAGAAGGGGAATAAGGTAGCTTTTGTTGTTCCCGAACGGGGTAAAAAGAAACATTTGTTGGAATTGTCCCAGGCCAATGCCAAAAGTTTTGCCAAGCAGAGCGAGGTGAAATGGCAGGGGCACCAGAAGGGAAGTCGCACGCAGGCTTTGGAAGAACTGCAAAAATTACTGGATCTGCCGAAACTGCCGAAACGCCTTGAATGTTATGATATTTCCCATTTTGGAGGAACGGAAACCGTTTCATCGATGGTGGTTTTTGAGAATGGATTTCCGTTGAAAGCAGATTATCGTCATTTCAAACTTCATCAACAGACATCGGGGGAGCCGAACGATTTTGCTTCTATGCAGGAAACGCTTGAAAGAAGGTTGAAATATTTGAAGCCGGCACTTTTTTTAAGTTCATGGCTTATTCGGAAAGCGACGAAAAAAGAGATGGCCAATTTCCAGGATAGGACCATCGATTTTCACAATGATTTCCATCTTTACATTTTTGAAAAGAATAAAGTTGTAGGTGGCTGGGCTTTAATTTTTGTTACTCCTGCCAAAAAATGGCTCCTGTATGATTATGAATTGAAAGAACCGATAGAGCCGATAATTTTTTCTGGCTTTTTGAAGAAAATTATGGAAAAACAAAAAATTTCCCGTTTATATCTCCGGTTTTTAGAAAAGGATAAGCAATTTTTCGAAGAAGCGGGATGCCAAGAGATACAAAAAATTCCTGAGGGATTTCCTTCGAGTTTGGAGCATATAATACAGGTG
>CAYSYL010000008.1:0-22824 GCA_964435355.1 uncultured Candidatus Peribacteria bacterium
ACATAGTATCAGATATGATTATAATCACTTAAGAGCATCATCTATTTTTTTTTCTGCGAATTTCATTCCCTCATATTCAAAACTTTTTAAGAGAGGTTCTTTTGTATCTGAAGCTTGGCCGACGGTTGCGGCTAAAAAAACTAATCCTCCCAATTTTTTCCAAAAGTCTGATTTTTGAGGGATATGTATTGTCATACATGACGGCGGGATAATGTTATATTATTTTATATTTGCTTTAAATAGTCAAGTCTCTGTTGATGGGCAAGAGCTGTTTTTGGCTCCTTTTGTTAATTAAATCTATTTATTGAAAGAAGGTAAAATGGTTTACAATGGTTACATGAAACATGTTGCCATTATTTTAGCAGGAGGATTATCGACCCGCTTGGGGAAAAATGCTGGCGATAAGCTGTTTTTGCCCTTGATGGGAAAGCCACTTTTATACTTTTCCTTGGCGGCGTTCCATAACCATCCTGATATCGACGAAGTGTTTATTGTTGCCCATCAAAAAAATATAAAAAAAATTGCTGCGATGGTTCAGAAATATCACTTTCCTAAAGTGGCTCAGGTTGTTGTGGGTGGGAACATGCGGCAGGATTCCGTTTATAACGGTTTATGCTCTGTAAAAGCATCACCGAAAGATATTGTTATGATTCATAACGGCGCTAATCCTCTTGTTGAATTTGATGAAATATCAGCCGTGATACAGGCGGTAAAAAAGTATGGAGCTGCCGCTGTTGGGCATCGAATGGTCGATACGGTGAAAGAGAAACGAAAACATGTGTTCGTTAAAACTTTGGATCGGGATCTTTTAGTGGCTATGCAGACTCCTCAAGCGGCTTATTATGCCACTTTCATGAAAGCCTTTGCCCAGGCTAAAAAACAAAAAAGATACTTTACCGACGATGCGGCTTTGATCGAAAATATCGGTAAGCCGGTGGCATTTGTTCCCGCTTCTCCGCATAATTTTAAGGTAACAACCCTCGCTGATTATGATCGGATCAAAGCGATTATGGGTGATGTGCCTGCCACTATGCTGGTCGGGTTGGGGCAAGACAGCCATACTTTTTCTGCTTCAGAAAAAGGACTTACTCTTGGAGGAGTTTTCCTTAAAAAGGAGCGAAAACTGGAGGCTGATTCTGATGGCGATGTAGTGCTTCATGCCCTTTGCAATGCCCTTTCTCAAGCTTTAGGTGAAGGATCTCTCGGCCTTTTTGCCACCCCTCTCTTGAAAGAGAAAAATATTAAAGACTCTGCCCAGTATTTGTCTCATGCTTTGGAGCGCATTCGTAAGAAGAAATATGCCCTTAATAATATCGGCGTGATGATAGAGGCAAAAAGTCCCCGTATTGATGGTCTTGTTCCTCGCTTGAAAAAATCTCTCGGGAAGCTGACAAACTTACCGGAGCTGCGTATTGGAATTACTGCTACCAGTGGCGATAATTTAACAAGCTTTGGTCGCGGAGAGGGGATTCAATGCTTTGTCATCGTTTCTCTTGTGAAAGAGGTAATGTAATTTTATGTTTGATCTGACGGTTTTATCTTTTGCGAAAATTAATCTCGGCCTTCGAGTTACCCGTAAGGAAGGAAAATATCACCATGTTCGTACGCTCCTTCATGAAATTGCTCTCCATGATCGGCTCCGTTTTACGATCCGAAAAGATTTTCGTACCGTTTTTGTTTGTAAAAATTCAGAGGTTCCTCGCGGGAGGACAAATACCATTTTAAAAGCCGTCAAAGGTATAAAAGATGAAGCACAGCATCGGGGCTTGCAGCATCGAATTACGGGATTAACCATTTTTTTGGATAAAAAAATTCCCTTGGCTTCCGGGTTGGGGGGTGGAAGTAGTAACGCAGCAGCCACGTTGAAAGCTCTTAATCAATTGTGGAATTTAAAATTTTCGCTTTCGACTCTTTCCCGGCTTGCTTCGGGAATTGGCTGCGACATCCCTTTTTTCTTGTATGGCGGTACGGCCTGGGCCACTCATTTCGGTGAGAAAATAAAACCTGTTTCTGCCTTTACGATGCCTCCTTATATGATCGCCATTCATTCAAAGAAAAAAAGTACGAAGCAGATGTATGCTCTTTTAGATACCCTTGGTAAAAAATCTAAGAAAAATGGCTCTTTCGCGAACGATTTTGAGGCTGTTATTGATCATTTCCCGGCTTTTTCTAAGGCCCGAAAGCTTAAGGAATATCTTCTTGATTCGGGCGCCATCGAAGTTTTTTTGAGTGGTTCGGGGCCTGCATTTGTCGCTCTTTATCCGCATCGAAGCGTTCAACAAAAAGCGTACCGAAATTTACGGTCGAAAGTCGATTTTTTATTTAAACCTTAAGCTGTTTATGAATATTCGACTCTTCCCTGAAGCGCTTTTGTTAGCGTTAATTCATCAGCAAAATCTAGGTCGCCTCCGATCGGGAGTCCTCGGGCGATGCGGGTTACTTTTATTTCTAACGGTTTTAATATTCTCATAATATAAAGGGCCGTCGTTTCACCTTCGAGTCCCGGATTAGTTGCGAGAATAACCTCCAAATTTTTGTTTTGCTGTATCTCTTTCATGTATTTCACTCTTTCGATTAAAGCGGCAATTTTGATCTGTTCAGGTCCTCTTCCATCGACCGGAGAAAGTGTTCCGTGGAGTACGTGATAGACTCCTTTAAATTCCAAGGTTCGTTCCAAAGCCATAACATCGAGAATTTCTTCAACGACGCAAATTTGTTCCGCATGACGGTGAGGGTTTGAGCAAATCCCGCATTGTTTATTTTCCGCAATATTCCAGCATATTTCGCAAAACTGAAGCCCCTTTTTGAAATTCCCGACGGCGAGAGCCAACGATTGAATTCTGCTTTCAGGTGAATGAAGCAGGTGTATGGCAAAACGTTGGGCTGTTTTTGGGCCGATGCCGGGTAATTTGCTAAACTCTTCGATCAGAGTTTGGATGGATTGTGGTAAAAAAGAGGACATAGCCGCCTTTCATTAAAACATAGTGGTCTTCAACTCACAACCTTTCGGACGGGGTCAGCTTCTTTGGATGTGGCGTAAAAATTCATTGCGCGTGTTGAGCTCTTTTTTAAAAAGTCCGAGAAGTGAGGAGGTTGAAACGGTACTGCATTGTTTTTCGATGCCCCTCGACATCATACAAAAGTGTTTTGCTTCGAGCACGACCCCGACTCCTTTCGGTTTTAATATGTTTAATAGAGCTTTTGCGATTTGATTCGTCAATCTTTCCTGATTTTGTAACCGTCTGGCATATATTTCGACGAGCCGCGGAATTTTAGAAAGTCCGATGATTTTTCCGTCGGGGATGTATCCTACATGCGCTTTCCCGAAAAAAGGGAGCATATGGTGTTCGCACATGCTGTAAAATTCTATATCTTTCACGACAATCATTTCGTCGTACAGTTCGTCACCGAATACGGTCAAAACGTCTTGAGGTTTTTGCCGGTATCCCTCAAAAAGTTTTTTATAGGAGGCCGTGACGCGCTTCGGTGTTTCTTTTAATCCTTCCCTTTCCGGATCTTCGCCTATATATTGGATGAGTTCACGGATAAGGTCTTCCGCTTTTTTTTGTGACATTATCAAAAAATTAAAGCGAAACAGTTATACCATTACGGTTTTGGTTTTAACAACGCTAAAATTTCCCGAAGAGGAATGCTTCGTATTTTTTCTGATGTATTCGTTACGTCGATGGTTGGATTTTCAACGGATAATTTTGTCAAAGATACTGATTCCTTTGTCACTTTCCATCCTTCGCCCGCATTATCCGTTATGGTTAGTGCTTTTAAAAAATCAAAGAAAAATCCTAAAAATCCAGTAGTTTGCCATGCTTTGGGTAATGCTTCATGAAAGGCCTTGGAGTCATCGGCTAAACTTATTAACTCCCGTGTTTTCGTCCCGGGCTCTCCAACCAATAGCTTTGGAGAAGTAACAGTTTTTATGTTTCCTGCTCCTACAGAAGTGGCTCCATTTTCATTTTTTACTCCTTTTGCTTCGGCGCCCGTACCTTCAACTGCTTTTCCCATTTCCCCCTTTATACATCGGATTGCGTTGTATAACTTTGAGAATCGTCGTCCAGAACCTGAATCCTCAGGAGTCATAACGGCATGACGAGCTAATAAACTTTCCATACTATAAAAAATTAGAAAAATATTTTCTTCATTCTTCACTTGCTTCTTTATTTGCCCTTCTTCCCAAAACGACCGCTCAACGCCCGCTGATATTATGTAATATTTTTGTTTTTGTCAAATCTCTTTTCCCCCACCTTGGGAATGGAGATTTATTTTTTTATTCCACGTACTGGTTCCACTCTTTGATCTTTAGATCTTCCAATTTGTAGAGGTGGAGTGCCTGTACAATAACGTCGGCTACCTGGAGGTTAGTGACCAGCGGAATATTGAGATCGATGGCTTTCCGCCTCATAAGGTAGCCATCCGTTATCTCGTCGGGAGTGTAATTTTTCGGTATGTTGATGACAAGATCTATTTTTTTCTCTGCCATGGCATCGAGGATGTTTGGTTTTTTTTCTGATTTTATTTTATGGAGTATGGTGCTTTTTACTCCGTGTTCTTGTAAGAAAGCAGCGGTGCCTTCGGTAGCAAAAAGTTGATATCCCATATCGACTAATCGTCGGGCTGAGGGTAAGAAGTCGGCCTTATCTTCCGTTCGGCCAATGCAGACGAGTACCTGTTTTTTTGGCAAACTGAAGCCGACGGAAACCATGGCTTTCAAAAAAGCTTCATACATGTCGTCTCCGAAACAGGCAACTTCTCCCGTGGAGGCCATTTCAACTCCCAGCACCGGGTCGGCTCCTTTCAGGCGCGAGAAGGAGAATTGAGGAGCTTTTACGGCCACGTGATCCAGATCGAGGGTTTTATAGTTTTGTTTTCTGAAATCTTTGAGCTTTTTGGCTCCAAGCATGGCCTGTGTCGCTATTTCGATAAAGTTGTAGCCGGTGACTTTCGATGAAAAAGGGAATGAGCGGCTGGCACGCAAATTACATTCGATGACTTTGATTTGATTGTTTTTCGCTAAAAATTGAATGTTGAATGGGCCGGTTATTTTGAGTTCGCGTGAGATTTTCTTGGTAATGTTTTTTATTCGTCGGATAGTTTCGATGTACAATTTTTGAGGTGGAAGGACGATCGTGGCGTCGCCGGAGTGGACGCCGGCATTTTCTATATGTTCGGCAATCGCGTAAATAAGAATTTCCCCATTTAAACTAACGGCATCCACTTCTATTTCTTTGGCTCCCTGCTCGAATTTACTGACGACGACGGGTGCCTCCGGAGAGATTCTCGTGGCATTGTTTAAAAATAAACTCAACGCTTCATCCGTGTGAGCTACCCGCATGGCGGCTCCCGATAAGACGTAGGAAGGACGGACTAAGACTGGATAGCCGACTTCGTGGGCGAAATTTTTTATTTGTTCGATGTTGGCGAGTTCTTTCCACTTTGGCTGATCCACTTCCAGCTTGTCGAGGAGCGCTGAGAAGGTGTGTCGATTTTCCGCCCGGTCGATGTTTTCTGCCGTTGTTCCAAAAATCTTTACCCCGGCTTTATGTAGTTTGAGGGCTAAATTGTTGGGAACCTGTCCTCCCGTAGAAACTATCACGCCATAAGGTTTCTCTTTTTCACAAATATCCAGGACCCGTTCAAGAGAAAGTTCATCAAAGTAGAGTTTTTCTGAAATGTCATAATCGGTGGAAACGGTTTCCGGATTATAGTTGATCATGATCATTTCATATCCCAGTTTCCCTGCTGTCGTCAGCGCGTTCACGCAACACCAGTCAAACTCTACCGAGCTGCCAATGGCGTATGGCCCTGAACCTAATACGATTATTTTCTTCTTTTTGCTTTTGAAGTTTATATCATCTTCCGTTCCATGGTAGGTGAGATACAGATAGTTTGTTTTTGCCGGATATTCCGCCGCCATCGTATCTATTTGCTTTACGGATGGAAGGATGCCGAGCTTTCTTCGGGCTGATCGGATGGAAGACTCTTTTTTATTGGTTATGATCGCGATTTGTTTGTCTGAAAATCCATATTTTTTCGCCTGGAGAAAAAGTTGTTTCGGGAGAGATTTTTTCCTCTCTCCTTCTTTTTTTATTTGTAACTGCAGGTCAAAAATATTTTTTAATTTCCCCAAAAACCATTCATCGATACCGGTAACCTGACTGATTTTTTTTGAACTCCATCCTCTTGCAAAAGCAGCTTCAATGGCCAGTATTCTTCGAGGGGTCGGATGGGCCAGTTCTTTTTCAATTTCCACTTCATCCTGTTTCAAATTTTCATTAGCGACAAATCCGTACAGTCCTATTTGGAGCATGCGGAGTCCTTTTTGCATGACTTCTTCAAAACTTTTTCCGAGCGCCATTATTTCGCCGACGGATTTCATTTCGGTGGATATTTCACGGGAAACTTTTCGGAATTTGTCCAAATCCCATCGAGGAATTTTAAGGGCAACATAATCAAGGGCAGGCTCGAAACAGGCGGTTGTCGTTTTAGTAACCGTGTTTTTCAGTTCCGGCAGGGAATAGCCAAGGGCCAGTTTTGCCGCTATGTGAGCCAGAGGGTACCCAGTAGCTTTGCTCGCGAGCGCGGAACTGCGGCTGAGACGGGCATTTACTTCAATGATTCGATAGTCTTCGCTTTTCGGATCGAGGGCGTATTGAATATTGCACTCTCCAATGATCCCCAGGTGGCGAATCACTTTTATGGCACGTTCTCGGAGGGCGTGATATTCGCGGTTCGTGAGAGTTTGCGATGGTGCGATGACGATACTTTCGCCGGTGTGGATGCCAAGAGGATCGAAATTCTCCATATTGCACACCGTGATACAGTTGTTATACCGGTCGCGTACTACTTCATATTCTACTTCTTTCCATCCTTTCAGATTTTCTTCCACTAAAACCTGTGGAGAATAAGCGAAAGCGTTTTCTAAAAGTTCTGTCAGTTCTTTTTGTTTGTAGGCGAAGCCGGACCCTTTTCCGCCAAGGGTGAATGCCGCACGAACAATGACGGGATATCCTATTTTTTCTGCTGCGGAGAGTCCTTCCTGTAAAGAGTTACAGGCAATGCTTCGAGGGACTTTCATCCCGATCGAGGCCATTTCTTTATTGAAAAGTTCACGGTCTTCCGTTTTTTGAATGGCGGTGACAGGGGTTCCCAATACTTCGACGCCATATTTTTTTAGAATGTCGTTTTCATATAAGGTGACGCCGCAGTTGAGCGCCGTTTGTCCTCCGAAAGAAAGCAGAATCCCGTCAGGTTTTTCTTGGGCGATCACTTTTTCGACGAAATAAGGATTAACCGGCAAGAAGTAAACTTTGTCGGCCAGGCCTTTGCTCGTTTGATTGGTAGCAATATTCGGATTGATGAGCACGGTAAAAATTCCTTCCTGCTTTAAGGCTTTGATAGCCTGAGATCCAGAATAATCGAATTCGCCGGCTTCACCGATTTTTAACGCGCCCGACCCAAGGATTAATACCTTTCGTAAGGGGGGTACCTTACTGGTCGATGCGTGTTTTTTCATGAAAATTGGCCGTTTATAATCCGGGAAATTTTTTATCGTCGTGAGTATAGCAAAGGCCGGCCGCTATGCAAACGGAAAGATGTATGAGCCTGTCTGAAAAGGTCTCTTCACTGCGTTGAAAATTAAAAAGCAGCTCACCGTATTTCGAATACGGCTCACTTGGCTTTTTAATTTTCGCCTTGCAATAGGCCTTTTCAGACAGGCTCTAAGAGATATTTTTAATCTGTTAAATTTTATTTTTCAACCCCTTCTTTCGTGACTTCCTCTGCATCCTTAATTGCTTCGGCTGCTATTAAATTTTGGATAGTGGACAAATCATATTTCATTGTCTTGTTTGGCCTTGGCCTGGCTTCATCACCGTTATTTCTCTCGGACTGAGTGACTGGTATTTTTATTTCTTCAGGTGATCCCATAATAAAAATGATTAAAAATTAGGATGAAATTATAATATATCTCAGATTTTAGTCAAGAGAGGCCGTGAGAATTAGGAGAGCTTTTGAATCTTCGCTTTTTGTCATCTTTTCAAATCTTTCAATTTTGTTTACTATGGAAAAGATTTATTTACTTCATTTTATATAAAGATTTATGAAAAAAGGATTTCTTTTGATGGCGTTGATGGTAATGACTCTTTTGATCGCAGGTTGCGGCCCTGTGAAGGATGGTCAATACGCCAAACTGGCTCAATGTCTTACCGATAAAGGGGTTAAGTTTTATGGAGCGTACTGGTGTCCGCACTGTGTCGAACAGAAAAAGATTTTTGGCGATGATGTGCGCTATGTTCCCTATGTTGAATGTTATCCGGGTAATTCTAAAACTATTTCCAAGGAATGTGTCGATGCTGGTGTGAAGAGTTATCCTACCTGGTTTTTCCCAGGTCAAGGAAATGCTACCGGCGTTATGCAGCCAGAGGAATTGGCAAAGATGGCCAATTGTCAGGATGCTTTAAAAGCTGATGCTCAAACTTCGACTCCGGTAACGACCTCTTCTTCCGAGTCTTCGACGGAAAAGGAAAAATCTTCAACCGTACCTTCCGGCTCTTCAGCGACAAAAGAGGAAAAGCCCACGACTTAATTTATCATCGGGTTATTTTTACCATTTTCTTATGAAAAATATCTCAAAAATTTCTCTTGCAGCCATTCTTCTTTTTATTGTTGCCGGATGTGCGGGTGATAATAATAGTTCTCCTTCTAAAGATGACACCTCTTCTTTGCCCAATACCGTCCAAACGGAAAGTGAACCGGCTCCCAGCAAAAGCGGTTTGACTATTGAACAGGTCAATCCCGACGGCTCAACGGTTGATATCACCCCTAAAATAACCACTGAGACGCTCCCCCCAAAAGCTTCCGTGGATGAGTTAACGAAAGGCATTGTTATTACAAAAGATGGGTTTTCGCCTTCTGAAGTAACGTTGAAAGTCGGTGGTAAAGTTATTTTCCAAAATCTCGATGATCAGGAGCATTGGCCCGCGTCCGATCCTCATCCGGTTCATAGTATCGAGCCGGGTCTCGATCCCAAAAAAGGACTGAAGAAAGATGAGTTTTTTGAATATACCTTTACTAAAGCCGGAACGTATCCTTTTCATGATCACCTTCATTCCAGCTGGCGTGGAGTCATTACGGTTACTGAATAATGAACTTTTTTGAACACTCTTTTTCGAAAGATGTTTCATCTTCCCTTGATGCCGAGGCGTTGAAAACGTATGCCAGGAGTATAGGGATTGATCTTATCGGCATAACTCCGGCTGTTTTCGATGAGGTGGGTGAGCGGCGTTTGCATGACTTTATTGTCCGTGGACGCCATGGGAATATGGAGTACCTTGAAGAATATAAAAAACGAGTGTCTCCTGAAACTCTTTTGCCCGGAGCAAAGAGTGTTATTGTTATTGGCATTAATTATTATCGTGAACCGGACCCAAAACCTACGTCAGGTGTTTATGGGAAAGTGGCCCGTTATGCCTATGGCCGTGATTATCATAAGGTTTTAAAAAAGCTTTTGAAAAAAATTGAGGTTTTTTTTCAAGAGCATCTTCCCGGTGAGAAATGTAAAATTTGCGTCGACTCTTCCCCACTTTTGGAAAAAAGCTATGCCGTTCGGGCCGGACTTGGTTTTATCGGCAAAAATACTACGTTGATTACAAAAGAGTTTGGGTCTTTCGTGCTTTTGGGAGAGATTTTGACGACGGCCGCGTTTGATTATGATGAAGCCGGGAATGGTACGTGCGGAACGTGTACCCGTTGTATCACCTCCTGCCCTACCCAGGCGATTGTCGGACCGGGAGAGTTGGACGCCCGACGATGTATCAGTTACTTAACTATTGAAGAGAAAGGTCCAATCCCCGATGAGTTTAAGGTTTCGATGGGAGAATGGATTTTTGGCTGTGATATTTGTCAGGAAGTATGTCCCTACAATAAAGTGAATGCCAAACCTTTACAGCTCGAGGCTTTTAAAGAGGTAAAAATTGCCGGTTCGTGGATCAATACCGATGAGGTGTTGAAAATGGAGCATGATGATGCTTTTCTTCAACGATTTGCCGGATCTCCCGTTATGAGGGCGAAACGAAAAGGACTTCAGCGAAACGCGAAAATTGTGCGGTTGAATCGTTAGGGTTGTCCATTTTTGTGTCCTCATTTTATTTATTACGCTTTCATATTATTTGCAAAGCGACATGTCATGTTCTATGCTTCGGAGGGTCAATTTTTTAAAAATTTTCTATGATTCAACTCACCGACCGTTCGTTTCGTAAGTTATTCCTGGCGCTTACTATATATCTTGCATCGCTTTTTGCGGCCAATACGCTCGGACTTAAATTGATGCCTTTTTTCGGTTCCCATTTATCGGTCGCTGTATTTTCTTTTCCGGTTGTTTTTCTTACGACGGATGTTATTGGTGAAGTATACGGGAAAAAAGTCGCAAAACTTTTCGTGTTAGCCGGTTTTATCAGTACGGCTTTATTTATTTTATACTCATTTTTATCTCTTGCTTTGCCCTGGTCCGAGGATGGGTTATGGGCTAAAGAGGGATATAATCTTATGTTCGGCATCTCCATTCGTATAGCGATTGCTTCCCTGGCGGCTTTCGTGATTGCTGAATATCAGGATGTTTTTTCTTTTTTCTTTTTCCGAAAAAAAACGGGTGAAAAATTATTTTGGCTTCGTTCACTTTTATCGAACATCTGGTCACAACTTCTGGATACCGTCATTTTTATGGTCATCGCTTTTTATGGCGTTTATCCGACGGCCACTCTTATGAATATTATTCTTACGTGGTGGCTTTATAAAGTTTTGATGGCAGCTTTGTATACCCCTTTGTCGTATGTGGGAATATACCTTTTGCGCCGAGGCGAAACGGATAAAAATCTGGTGGTTGAATAAATTTTGAAGAGTCCGCGGATGATTTTTGAATTAATTTCCCATTTTCTCTTCCTTCGTTCCTTCGGAAAAATTCGCGTACCGGGCCAGGGTGAAGAGCAGGTCGGATAGTCGATTTGTATACTCCAAAATTTCTGAAGGGACCGGTTCTTTTATGTGAAGAGAAATAAGGCTCCGTTCAGCTCGACGGCATATGGTACGCGCCACATGAAGATGTCCTGCCAGAAGGTTCCCGCCGGGAGCGATAAAATTTTTCAATTCGGGTAACCGGGTATCCATTTCGTCTATCCAGTTTTCGAGTTTTTCGACGTCTGTTTTAGTTATCCGTGGAACGATTTTTCCTCCCACTTTCTTTATTTTTGGGGAGGCCAGATCGGCTCCGAGGATAAAGAGATCTTTTTGAATGTGAGCCACTATTTTTGTTATGTACTTCAAAGATGAGGTATTCTTTATTTTAAGAGAGCGAACTATTCCGATCACGGCATTTAACTCGTCGATTTCTCCGTAGGCGTTGATTCGAACGGAGTTTTTTTTCAGCCGTTTGCCTCCGCCTAGAGATGTTTCTCCCTTATCGCCGGTTTTTGTGTAGATTTTCATAGTGTCTATTATTATCGTCTCACCTATTTTTTTGTCCTCTCATTCATCAAGTAGAGTTTAATATTCAAGTATGGACTTTTAAGATCCGAGGAGGGCTCCTACCACTTTATTTACCAAGGTCCCATCGGCCATTCCTTTTACTTTCGGCATGAGGGCGGCCATTACCTTTCCCATGTCTTTCCGTCCGACGGCGGAAGTTTCGGCGATAGCCTCTTTTGCCAGTTTTACTACCTCTTCTTCGCTGAGTTGAGGGGGCATGTACGCTTGGAGTACGACGGCTTCTTTTTCTTCTTTTTCCGCTAATTCCATTCGATTGCCATTTCTGAACTGGTCTGCGGCATCGCGTCGTTGTTTTAACTCTTTCCCGATGATAGTTAAGATTTCGGTGTCGCCCATCTCGTTTATTCCTTTATCCACTTCGAATTTTAACATGGCGGCTTTTAACATTCTGAGGGCCGAAAGTTTTATTTCATCTTTTGCTTTCATTGCTTCAATGAGATCTTTTTGAATTTGCTGTTTGAGTGCCATAGAGTTCGATAAAAAAATATATACAATTTTATTTATTTCCTTCTTTTAGTATACCATGACGGGGTTTTCAAAAAAGCAGGGGGGTGATTTCGTTATCCGGCTGAAACCATGATGGCTCCTGCTACTATTACGATGGAACATATGAGGCGTAAATGTTTTTGCTTTTCGTTAAGGGCGTGGCTGCCCATTAAAACGGCGAGTATGACGCTTATTTGCCGCAATGCCGTAACATAACTGACGGGGGCGTAGTTGTAACTGTAAAGAATGAGGGGATAGACAATGGCCGCAAAAATTCCATTCATGATGATATTCTTTTTTTCACGCTTCCAGGAGGTGGCAAATGATCCTAAAGATTTTTTTTGCAGCAGGTAAACAAAATAAATGCTGCTGGCGGAAAAGCAGATTGTGAAGCCATATACGACGGGATGCATTTTCGCGGCGATGATTTTGTCGAGTATGGTGTAGGTTCCCACAAGGAAGAGACTGAAGAAGGCGTAGCGGGTGTGTCTTTCTTTTGGGATCGACGTGATGGGGGATAGTAAACTTTTTAAGGTGACGCTTTTAAGATTGAGGCAGTAAACTCCCAGGGTGATGGTTATTATTCCGAGGATTCCCACCCACGTCACTTTTTCGTGGAGGAAGAGAATGGCGAAAATGAGAACGATGGCTGGGGCTGATCGAACTATGGGATATACTTTAGAAAAATCTCCATGTTCATAAGCTTTGGAATAGCTGTTCCAATACAAAAAATGTACCATTCCCATGGCAAGGGCGCTGAGGGCGCTTATAACGTCGATTCCGTATGCCCAGACCAGATAAATAACGACCGGGAAGCTTACTATTAGCGACATGAAACTGAACCACCAGGTGAAGATTTGTTTGTCGGGTGCTTTTTTCGTGTGAAAATCCCTCAAAACATGTAGAGAAGAGGCGGTAAGGACGAGAAGAATGGCGATAGGAGACATGCTTCTATTCTACACAATAATTCTGACGCCGCCCAAGTCTTCGTAAACGAAACTGTGGTGATGGTGAATGGTTCCGATAAAGATGCGGTTTTTTGGGACGTTGTATTTTCGGGATGCCCGATCGATGATTTCCGGACCGAAGACTCCATCAATTTGTTCGAGTTCCAATTTTAAGTGACCGAAAACGCCGGCTTTCGGCAAGATAGGGATGACTTTTTGGAGCTCTTCCCATACCTCATCGTTAATGGAGTCGTTTTCATCTTTGCAGTGGAGAATAATGACGTGCCGTCCGGCTTCATTGTTGTTTATGTATTTTAAAATGTTGTAAAGCCGGTCAGGTTTATGAATAAAGGCTATATATTTTCCCTTGGTGACATTTCGGAAGATAACGTGGACTATTTGATTGAGGAGTGAGTTGTTTTTGGTTATTTTTTCCAGGAATACCACCAGGTAGTCGCGGTACATGTAAGCGCTTACCAGTAGCAAGAAAGGCGCGAAGTAGATCAGGAAAAAGAAGAGGTTCCGTATATCCAAAACGATGTTTCCGATAAGTCCGATGAAGGTTGCGGAGAAGGCCATTACTACGAAAATGATTGGGAAGGCGTAGAGTCGTTTTAAATCGGATCGGCCGATTTTTAGTATGATATTGCCGATGGCGAACATGGACATCACGCTTAAGAAGCTGATGGCATAAACGCCTGCCAATGAAGCGAGTTGCCCGTTCGTTATTAAAAGAATGGAAATGCAGAACAGGAGGAAAAAGAGCACGATGCGGGGGAATGCCCCTTTGGCGTTTATTTTTGAAAACCACATGGGGAGGGCTTCATCGAGGGACATTCGGTTCATGAGTCCGGAAACACCGATAAATCCGGTCAGAACGGCCCCGCAAAGTACCAGGAAGGCATCGATAACGACGATGATTTGAAAAAGCGAACCTCCCACGATCCTTGCTTCATCTGCCAATAAAAAGTCGGCGGATGCTTTTATGTCTGGAATCCCGCTGATGCCCAGGCTTAAAAGGGCCACCAATGGATTAAAAATGACAACACCCAATAGCATGTTTCTAAGTGTTTTTTTGAAGACGCCGTTTTTTTGTTCTTCCACGAAGTTTGCTGAACTTTCAAACCCGGAAACTCCGAGCAGGGAAGAAGAAAAGCCGAGAAATAAAATCATCCAAAGTGGCTGGGCTGTCAGTAATCCTTGTGTTACATTCCAGTTGAAGGCGAATTGATTCTGGTGATTCATCAGGTATATTCCTCCCAAAATGACAAAAGCGATGAGAGTCGCTATGTGGGTTAGGAAAATTGCCATGGCCACTTTTGCCGAATCTTTCACCCCTGAGATAACGAGGAGCGCGAATATAATGAGGACGCCTATGGTTACGGGTATGACCGGTATGTTGACGATGGCGTGGAGATATTCGACGGCTGTTTTCCCTGAGATAACGCAGGTGGCTATGTATGACAGAATGGTTAAAACTCCCGCCGTTGCGGCGACATTTTTAGAAGTTCCGTTTAAAAGAGCGTTGTAGGCTCCACCGTTTACCGGTAATGCTTCGACGACTTCGCGGTACACTCCTTTGTATAAAAGGAGAACGATTCCGATGACGAGTAGAATGAGAGGAGAGTAAACTCCTGAAATGCCGATGGCTATTCCGGAAACGTAAAGTACAGAGCTTAATATGTCATTTCCACAGATTGCCGTGGAAGCGATTTCCCCCAGTTTGTTGTGATGAGTTGTGTCGTTATTATTTTTCATTTTCAAATCGTCTCTTTGTGTTTTGATTCACCACTTTTCTTTGGCAACCGTAGAATTATATACTATCCCTGTAGTATTTTCAACTGCCTATGTTATGAATTTTCCTGTAGAGCTTCCCGAAGTTTTTCTGCGTAAAGCTGAAATGCTCCATATATATCCCCATGATATTGTTGAGAAATTTGTCCGTGGAGGAGGAAAGGGCGGCCAAAAAATCAATAAGACTTCGAGTACTGTTTTTTTACGCCATGCGCCGACGGGAGCAGAAGTTCGCTGCCAGAAACATCGTGAACAAAGTAATAATAGAATTTCTGCGTATAAACTCCTTATTTTGAAAGTCGAATTTTTGCTGAAAGGAAGAAAGTCCGATCAGTCGCGCAAGATTTTTAAGCTTAAGAAACAAAAGCAGAAACGATCGAAAAGAGCTCGGGAAAAAATTCTGGAGGCGAAGAAAAGTCGAGGGGAGTTGAAGGAGTCCCGACGAAAAATTTTATAGGTTTTCTATTCCTAAATCTTTCTTGATACCCAGGAGCAGATTTTTTTCCGCCGCTTTGTATTCGGGAAATGTCGGAGATTTTTCTTCCATTACGAGGTGCATGAGATTTTTGGCGGCTATTCGAGTTTGGGATGAGCCGAAGATTTCAATTCCCGTCATGGCTTTTTTAAGCGCTACAAGGTTCTCTTTCCCTATTTTTTTATTGGATTGAATGAGTTGAGAGATGCTGGCGAGTCCTTCGCTTAATTCAGGATATGCTTTCCTTAATCCTTCCATCTTTTTGTCCAGTCGTGTCTTTTTTTCTCTTCGTTCTGATCGTATGGCGTCCAGCTTTTTTTCAGTTGTCACCATATGATTTTTAACAATCAACCATAAAGCCAAACCGATTATTGCTCCTAAGACCGCTATGAGGGATATTTTCATCTGATTTGAAATGATGCCGGGAAAAATAATGGTATTAAGTTTTACCGGATCAATACACTGCTGATTTTTTTCTGTTATCAGTTTATCAGGGTTGCATTCGGGCGTCGTGGCGTCAGGGGTGTTGTCGATGGTTGGAACATCGGGAACGGTAGGCGGAAGTGGAGTTGGTCGGACCGTAGTAGTTGTGGAATTGGTCGGTCTGGTTGGGGTGGGCGTTGGCGTTGGTGTCGGTGTTGGCTGGGGAGTTGGGGTGGGGGTCGGTCGAGGTTCTGCTGTTGTCGGGGTAGGAGGTGGGGTTGTCGTTAAGGGAGTTTGAGCAAAACTGAGCGACGCCGTACTCATTATCATAATGAGAAGCGTTGATCCGGTCAGGATTTTGGGCAATAGTTTCATGGGGAAATTTTAAACCTCGGTAATATCGATATCTTCACGGATAGCTTCCAATAATATATCTCTGTTTTTAAGGTAGATTGGACTTAATTGAGCGGTGTTTTGCTTGATATTTTTTTCGCCGATATTGAAGAGTTCCAGCTGCAATTTTTCTTTTGCTTCTCGTAGTTTCATCGAGGCGACAAGGTCAACTTTGACTTCGCTTTTCGTCCATTCTTTTTTGAAAGACTCGAAATCATTGAAGTTGAAGGTTTCCAGTTGTGCCAATTCGTGAAGGAAATTTTTGTATATTTCCTGTTTAATCTGGTAAGCTTTTTCTTTCCGTTCTTTTTGGAATAGTAACTCTTCCCGTTTATTTTCACGCTGAATGTCAAAATGACGCATTATGATGGTTGTTCCGATGGTTATGAAACTTCCGACTAGAAGGCCTACTACTCCAATGATGGCAGCTATGATATTCGCATCCAGCGGTAGGTTGCTCGGACTGTCGTAGTTAAGAGCGCCGGGAGGCAGGTCGGCTGGACTTGGTATTTCTATTGTCGATGCCGCCAGACAAACGGCTTGTACTTGAAAAAGAATAATGGCTGCTAAAAGAGTTTTTTTCCCAAGAGAGGTCATACTGCTTTTCATGTTGACAGTGAGAAGAGATAAATGGTTGTTTTTATTTTCCATGGTGTGCCTCGTGCATTGTAGTTTTAACGTTCTTTTTTATCAATAGCCTCAAACTGTAATAGAATTTTTTCTTCGGGATTACAAAGAGCGGATCTTTTAAATTTCCTTTTACTTTCTTAAGGTCTGAAAGTTGACAATTTGACAAAAAAGGGCATAATAGTGTCCATTTACTCCCTCTCACTATTGTGCCTGAACAAGAAAAAAAACTTGTAGAAGACGCCAAAAAGAATCCGGAACAGTTTGCCGCTCTTTATGACCGATACTTCGATGAGATATACCGCTATGTCTTGCGTCGCGTCAGTGACCGGGAAACGGCGCAGGATCTTGTCAGTCAAACTTTTTATGACGCTTTGGCACATATTAAAAATTTTGAGTGGAGAGGTTTTTCTTTTGGATGTTGGCTTTATAAAATTGCTCATAACAATATCTTGAAGTGGTATCGGACCGAGCAGAAAAAGGGACATACTGATATAGAAGAGGGATATGAAATACCGGATACTCAAAAAGGTCTTCATGAGCAGGTCGTTGTGAAAGAGAATCAGGATGAGGTGCAAGCGGCATTGGCTCAGCTGGATCCGGAAGAACGTGAAATTTTACGCCTTAAATTTTTTGAAGAGATGTCGAATATCGAGATTGCCGAGATAATGGGAGTCAGCGCAAACCACATAGGAGTTAAAATTTTTAGGGCACTTAAAAGGTTTAAACAATATTTTGCATAATTTTTATGGCACGACCCGTGAGTAGATATTTTACCCCTGTTATCAAGAAAATTCTTGATGCAAAAAAAGCTGAAACTATTCTGATTGACGAAGGTTTTAAGCTTAAACTTCGTCAGGATCTGCTGAATAAAATTGCCCTTGATCCGAAACCTTTTGTCGCTGAAAAAGTTCCATTTTTTACTTCTTTGGGCAATTGGCGCTATGTATTGGCCATTGTACCATCCGCTTTGCTTGTTACGGTTGTGGTAACCCAGATCATGAAAATGCCTCTATCGATGCGTTCTAAAGAAGTTTCCGTGCCGGTGGTTCATGAGGATCAGTCAGCGTCCAATAAAAAGGTAAATTTCTTTGAAGATAATGGTTCTCCGGAGGCGGCTTCTCCTGAACCGGATAAAGCGAGTAGTGTTATGGAATCTAACGCAAAAAAAGTTTCGGCTGATCCGGCACAAGAGGTGACCGTCTCGCCAGCAGTGCCACAGAACGATTCTCCTCAGCCGACAGTTCCCATTAACGATACTGCCTCTTTGGAAGCGTCTCCTCAAGACATTTCTTCTGATAACCTTACCCGTGTGCAAAATATGGAAACGACGTCATCTCCTTCTGAAGAGGGGACGAATTCCGACATGGTACTCAGAGATGCCAAGATTTCGGAACCAGCTGAGCAGAATGTCGTTCCCGCCACTTCGACGGAGGGTCCTTTGCCACCACCTTCTCTCGAAGCTCCGGTTCTTCAAACAACCCCTTCGTCCGGGGCGACTCTTTTGCCTCTGCAGGATACTTTGAAAGTTATTCCTCCTCCAGCCCCTACGGTGCCTTTTTATTATTCGGTGAATCTGTCGGCTGAAGATAAAAACTCTCTTGAGCAAAACGTGATTTATCCTCTTATCAAGAATAAGAGCGTGCTATTTGTGAATATTAAGCCCGGTTCCGGATCTTTGATCATGGTTGAAGTTTTTTATTCGGATGGAACGCAGAACTCTTTTTACTATCAAAAAAATAATCTGACGGGAGCGTGGGATAATGTTCAGTTTGTCCAAAAATTGTATAATGATGGAAGTTTTAGTTATCAACTTCGGTAGTTTGGTGACAGAGGCTGGCGCTTATCCAAAAAAAGATCATTATCGGAGGAAAGAGCAAGCTGTTCACGAATAGTGAATGAACCATCAAGGCTACTATTCCGCTTAAAAGTCCTATGGACACTCCTTTTTTCGTGCTGGAGTGAGTGGGTAATCGCCAGCTTGTGAAAGCTGTTTTTAGGATATTCCAGTAGAGGTAAAGAAAAGGGAGCAGACCGAGCAGTCCAGTCGTCGCCAGAATGGTGAGGAGACTTGAATCTGATCCGCTTGCCGAATGTATTTGAGTGTTTTCGATGAAACCTTCACGGTAATTAATATATCTGAGCGTGTTATATCCACTTCCGATGAGTGGTCGTTTCATGATGAGACTAAGCGTTTGTTCCCATGATTGCAGCCGTAACCGTGCTGTTGGATCCGGGTTCTCAGCAGTGTTGAAAATAATCGAACTCATACTATGGACTAAATCGTTTACCCTTTCCTGCGCCCGCGGTGAAAAATTGAGTCCGATGAAAAACAGGCAGGTTATGATGATGAGAAGTTTTCGTGATTTTAAAAGTCCTATGGTTATAATTCCGGCAGCAATGGCGAGGTAGGAGGAGCGGGAGTATGTCAAAAACAAAGCGGTTCCAAGTGTCGCTATAGTTACGGTTACAACGATGCGTTGTCTCCACGTTTTTGAATATAGGAGCAGTCCGATAAGAAGACATATGATGAACGCGAAGAATCCTCCCACAAAATTGGGATCAAGCCAGGTAGAAACCAACCGATTGATGTGAGGATCCCAGCCGTACTCTTCCAGCTTCGTGAGATTGGGGTAGACTCCCAACTGAATGAAACCTCCGAGTGCTATTAAAAGGCTTGAAATGGATATAGTTTTCAGAATTTTTTTTATTCCCAGGTCGGAGTTGTTTCCGCTGTTTTGGGTTTGAATTGAATCGAGAGCTATATAGAAAAGTGAGGTGTATTCAATGAACCTGATTAAATATAAGGCGCTACTTATCACTTCTTGAACGGTAAGAAAAATGAGAGCTTGCAAAAGAGATAAGGTGGCTATCGCTATAAAAAAAAGCCAAGGGTAGTAGAGGTTCGTTGTTGGAAGTTTTTCGCGATGCAATATTTTTTTCGTAATCCAGGTTGTTCCTACTATTCCGATAAAAGCGTCGCTTATGAGGATTCCGTTTTCTGGCCCAAAAGGAAGGCGGTAGAGTTCGCCTACAACGGGAAGGAAAAGGGTGAGGTAAAGGCCCGTTATTGGTTTTCGATACGTTATCCAGGCCACTATTCCCAATCCCATGAACCATAGGGCGTTTTCAGGATTCTGGGCTATTTTGTAGGCTATAATTAACCCCACGAGGGCCGCTACTCCCCAGAAAAGGAAGGGAAAAAATATTTTTGATAGCTGGTAAAAGGAATTCCGTGTCGCCATTTTTTTGACAAAAGTTGAATCAGTGATACATATGTTATACCACATTGCTTCACATATTATAGTTTAAATTTATATGGCTGAAGATGCTCCAGAAATACAGGTGACTGAAGATGAAGATGACTTGAGGGATTCTCAAAAAATGTTGAGGGATGCGGCGCTTACCCGTTTAGAATCGGGTGTTACCAGTTTTCGGGTTGATGAAGTTCTTGAGCCCACTAATGTGGAACCTGAGGAAGGGACCTCAGGTACTGGAAAAATTGTACCGCCTTTATCCTCCGATATGGCATCAGTCCTCTATCGTGAGCGTTTTGCCAAAATGAAGTTGGAGCTTGGAATTAATGAGTCCCCTTTGCCTGAAAAAAAGTCTTAATTTTGATATATGGCTCCTGCTTCCTCTTCAACTTCACTGAAAAATTTCCTTATTGCCACTTCCAATACCGGTAAGTTTCAGGAAATATTGGAAGTTTTACACTCTTTGCCGTTTCATTTTCTCTCGTTTCGTGATGTTCCCTTGAACCACGATTTCGAAGAGGATGGCGATACTTTCGAGCAGAATGCTCTAAAAAAAGCCCGTCATTATTTTGAGCAAACGCCCATGATGACGTTAGGGGAAGATTCGGGAATTCTCGTTGACGCTCTTCCCTCTGAATTAGGTGTAAAAACTCGTCGATGGGGTGCCGGAGAAAAAGCGACCGATGAAGAATGGATTGATTACTTTTTTCATCGAATGCGAGAGGTGCCTTTAGAAAAAAGAACCGCCCGTTTCGTTTGCTCTGCTGCTGTTATTGATGAAAAAGGTAGGACACAGGTTTTCCGTGGTGAGTCGGAAGGGGTTATCACTTTTGAGCTTCAGGCTCCTATTACTAAAGGGATTCCTCTGAGTTCTTGTTTTCGTCCGAAAGGTTATGAAAAAGTTTTTGCCGCATTGGATATCAATGAAAAAAACAGGATCAGTCATCGCGGAAAAGCTATGAGTCTTGTTAAAGCTTATCTGGAAAGTTTGCTTTAGCCCCTTGAAAAAGGGACTCTTGCGGCGTTGGAAATTCAAAAGCAGTTCACCGTATTGCGAATACGGATCGCTTTACTTTTGAGTTTCCGCCTTGCAATAGGCCCCTTTTGAACAGTCTTTTTTCTATTTGATCATTCAGATTTCTCGGGTGGACTCTTTTTTTTGTCTTTCATCGCGGCCCAGATGAAAACACTTAAGCTTATGAGGAAAAGTATAAGTGAGATCCAAAAGTACCAGGTTTGCCATCCGGATTTTAGGAAAGTGGGAGGGGCCGTTTTTTTCGGAATTGGCTTTGGGTCGTTGGTTACTTTTACTTCGCCTTTTAAAATAACCCGTGTCGCTATGGTGATATTTGGATTTTTACTGTCTTTTTTACTTTTTTCTATGGCGATTCCAAGAAAGTACGTTCCCATTGCGGTCTTGTCAGGGACTGTCATCGTGAATTTCTCTCGTTTGCCTTCCCCGGGGTTCAACCTGATTTCCGGATGTTCAAACTGTATCCAGTTTCCTTGTCCTTCCCCCATGGTGTCACGTGTTTTGTAGGCTCTTGTTCCTTGGCTGCTCAAGGTCGTATCGGCTCCATACAGCAAAAAAGTTGTTGCTTCGTCTGAAAAATTTTTAACATACACATACTCCTCTTCTTTGCTGCCGGGTTTTAATTCGAAGAGGAACTCCTGAGGCTTAATGCTGTTAGGATAGGCTGGTACCAGCGAAAAACCTTCATTTTTGGTGGCAGCTGCTTTTATGTCGCTTTCCGGACTTTTTAGAGGTTCGGCCTGCATGGAGGTCGTGCCTACAAGACTTAGTATGACTCCTATGATGATATAATGTTTTATTTTCATGAAATAAAATTTTCAGATATTTTTAGTCGTTTTTTTTGGCGGAATCAGAATTTTTTCTCCGACGGTTATGTGATATGGCGCTTTCATTTTATTCACAATGGTTAATTTTTTCCATGATATTTGATATTTTTCAGCAATGGATTCGAGGCTTTCATTTGGCTGAATTTCATAAATAGTCGAAGATTTCCGAATGGACTGGAGCCTTATTTTTTTGATTATCAATACTATAACGACTCCTGCCATAATTCCTACGCCTCCCATAACTGCTTTGCCGGCCGGGGTTTCCCATTTGAAAGGAATAAAGAGCGTGAGTTCTTTTACTTCGGTTTCGTTCTTGCTTTTTGTATTATTGACGATGTCGTATTGAGAAAATTGTACCTTTGCTTTGACGTTATAGTATCCGAAAAAGGACTCTTCTTCCCATCGTATCGGAATCGTCAGATTGTTCTCGGGAAAAAGTGTCGTGGCGGGTGGATGGAGAAGAGACTTTTTTATCGGTGGAAATCCTTGAATTTCGATTTTTGGATCTGCCACTACCACCGTGTTTCCAATATTTCGAAAATGAAGAAGAAAAGAGGACTTTTTATTTTCATTTCCGGGCTGATAGGTGAAATTTGACCATTCGTAACGGTGAAGAATTTCGCCGGGAACTTTGACAAAAAGTTTTACGACGATACGGGAAGAAATTGTTACGGCGCGTGAATTCTTTTCTCCAGTTTCCGAGAAGTTTCCTGTTTCTGCCGCTATGCCCCCATTGTACGTTCCGGGTGCTATATTTGCCGGAATCTTAACGGTAAAGGGTATTTTTCTGGTTTCTCCGGGTTGTAGGGTAAGATAAGGTTCTTCAAATTTGATCCACTGGCCAATATATTTTTGACCCGTTGCCAAAGTGGTGAGAGCGAAGGTTCCCTGGCTGCTTTGAGTCCCATCAAAACCAGTAAAGAAAAAAATGCAGAATAAAAAAGATTTTAGTCTATTCCATTCAAATGGAAAATCAGACTCTCGCCTCAATCACTTTCCAGAACCTCTT
>CAYSYL010000008.1:22834-30070 GCA_964435355.1 uncultured Candidatus Peribacteria bacterium
CATCAGCGCCGTATAAATGCACTTCTGCTGTTTTTTCACCTAAATTTTCTACCATGACTGAGCCGTTTTCCTGTTGTCCTCCCCTGAGTTCAAAACCGAATTGCCGGTTTCCGGGTGTTGTTGGAATGAGGCTGATTCCTGCGTAGGTATTGGGAATGAAAATAAAACACCCCATGAGGCCAACGGACAAGATAAGAAGATTTTTTAATTTTTTCATTTTTAGAAAAGATTTTAAGAACAACTTCCGGTTGTCGCGTCACTGAGAGTATAGGTAATGACTCCTTCATAAGCGCCCGACTTTGTGTAGGGTGGAATTTTTGCCATGAAACTGAGTCCAACGGCCATATCTCCACGTCGTCCCTGGGGACTCGTCAGGGCTCCCTGCATAATATCGACAACATTATCGAGCGTGTTCCCATTTATTTCGGTGAAGGTTGCCTGGTTCCCAAAATCTGTACTGGGTGTCGCTACAGGAGCTATAACTCCTTCTTGTCCCGTGACGTCGAAATACACAATGTTATTGCGGACAACCGCAATAAAAGAGGGAGAGAATCGGGTACTTGAAACGATCCAAATATTGCTTTTTGGAATTGGTACAGGGTTCCCACTTGCCGTGAGGCCTTCATTCATGCTGGCCTGGAGGGTGAATCCTCCACAATTACGGGCGTCGTGGATTTTTAACAGCCGAGTGGTTGAACTTAGATTGCTTGCGCCGGGGTCGCTAAAAACATAGCTGTCCACATAGGAAGTTTCCATCGTTTCCCACTGTATGGTGGAAGGAATGCTTGTAAAATAAAGGTACGGACTTCGTGTCACTTGTATGGAGGAGCTTTGTTGTCCCAATGCTATTCCTGACATGATGAGATTGGAGAAAAATAGTGACACCATGAGGATCAGGAAAAACTTTTTTTTCTGGTAGGTGATAGTTTTTTGAGTCATACGTCGAAGTCTATAGTTGGTTTAATGTGAAGGTGAAATGTGCCGAATAGTCTCCTGGTTCTGTTCCTTCGGGAATGAGCATCCGCATTCCGAGAGCCACGGAATACTCTCCCGTTTGGCCTTCTCCGTCGAGATTCGTTCCATCCATGATTATTTTTTCCGCACTTGTTTCTTCTGTTCCACTAAAGTTTTCAAAACCCGTTTCGTCGGGATCTGATTCGCAGTAATTTCCAAATTCTGCTCCCGAATGTGGACCGGTGGGAATATTGCAATCGAGCGGTGCTCTGATGGTATTGCTTTCCATGTTTTCTGGAAGGACCAGATTTGTTCCATCTGTTTTCCCGCCACTGGTGTCATCTGAAACGGTGACTATGCCGATATCGGTATAAGGAATATTTTCCGCACTGCCTGGTTTTTCGAAGTTGCTCATAGCAAGCGTAACGGTAAATCCTCCTTTTTGAGCGGCATCAACTATGCGTACTGTTTGAGATGGATCCGTCGGGTCAAACTCGTGATAGGTTAATGTGCGCCCTTGTTTGTTTAAAAAGACTGAGGGGAGTGCAAGTGTCGCAGGAGCTTCCAGAGTAGTGGGTCCGATTATTTCGAGGCCTGCTGTTTGCTGGGCTTTGCTTTCCGGACTAAAAGCCATTCCGACAATACTTGCTAGAATTCCAAGGAGAGAAAGAAGTTTTATTTGAAATGTTTTTTTATTTTTCATACATTAGTTTTTGTTAGCAGGGAGCGCCCGAATTAACCGTTTCGTTCATAATGGTGTAAGTAATCGTATTGGTATACGTTCCGGCAGAAGGCTTTTCCGGCGGTTGTTGTACGATGAGGCGAAAGCTGGGGTAGAGTGTGTAAACACCAACTCTTCCCTGGGTTTCGCAGGCGGTTCCATCCAAAATAACCAGCGGGCTATTGCTGTCGACGAACGGCGTGTAGGTGCTGTCATTTGTCGGATCGCCATTTAAAGGATCGGACATTGCCGGGGTTCCGGTTTTTCTTACTTCGTTAAATGAAGGGTTAGTGGTGACGATGGCTAATCGGGAAGCGGGAATACTCACTGCCGGTGAGCCCGTTTTTACATAGTCGCTTGCCTGTACCGTTACTTTAATCCCTCCACTGTACCTTCCATCGTGTACCGTTAGAGGATTGTTGTTGGTGAATCCGTTGTAATAACTTTTGATAAGGGTGGGGGCTGTGATGGTAACTCCCGGGAAATCGATGCTTTCCGGAGTTGTATCGATGCTGAAGTTTCCCGGATCTACGTGTTGTCCGAGGGTGGAGAGTTGTTGCGCGAAAACCAATAAGGGCATCGCGAGCGCTCCCCCAAAGAGAAGGCAGGAAAGAAATGACAGAATTTTAAGACGTGATATAGTCATAAGCACTCTTTTTATTATACCATATTTTTGTATGTTTAATCTACGTATTCTGTCGGTTTTGGAACGTCTCGAAGGCAAAAAGTCTTCTTTCTGGAATGTTCCCCGACGTACGGCTGAATTTTTGTATAATACGGTTGTAGAACGGGGAGGGCGAAATATTTTGGAAATCGGTACGTCGAACGGCTATTCGGGTATTTTTCTGGCTGAGGCGGCTAGAAAATTAGACGGATTTTTATATACCGTCGAATCTCATGCTGAGCGATTTTCTTTAGCTCAACGCCATTTTGAGGAAGCGGGTGTTTCGGACAGGGTATATCAGATTTTAGGTCATGCTCCTGAGGTTTTTCATGAATTCCCGGAATTTTTTCGGGGAGCCGGTTTTTTTGATTTTGTTTTTGTTGATGCCACCAAGATGGAATATATCCGATATGTCGAAGCTATAACTCCTTTTTTGAAAAGAGGTGCCACGATGGTTTTTGATAACTGTACTTCCCATGAGCAGACATTGGCTCCTTTTTTTGAATTTATCCAGAAGGAAGCGAGATTTCGGACTACTTTTCTTCCGTTTGATAATGGTTTGTTGCTGGTTGAACTACTAAGTAGCTCCTAGTCTCTTGACAGATATTATAAAACAGTTATAATTCTTTCACTATTCACCCACTCGGCGAGAAAGGAGTTGTTTAAGGCTGTAAATGGATGAGGACTGTATGTTTTTGTCTGATATAGCCGGTTGTCTTTTGTCGCGAGGTGAATGGAAGACCTTTGATAATCTGCTTCATAGAATTGATACGATAAAATTGCCTTCATAAGGCCCTCTTTGCTTTCAAATTTTTGCCTTGCAATAACCAGTTTTAAACAAGCTTTGGTCAGAGGATTGATTTCTTCAGAAACTTTTCCTCTTCCCGTTAAGAAAGTGGAGAGGGCTTTATGAAGGCGATATATTGAACTTATTGGGATTCGCTTTCTCCAGGAGGTCTCCGGAGTTGGTGGGTTTTCCCGCGACTTTTGTCGCAGGGGCCAATTCGTCTTCGCCCAGGTGGTGGGGTTTTCGCGTTTCGCTCGTCTAAGCGGCGCGTCTACTTTCGCTGCGGCGTGGCTTTTTTGCACGCTCTACGGGTTTTTTCAACTTTCGTCTCGACGAGGTTTGCAATGTCCTTGATCTCTCTCAGCAACGTTTCCGTCCTCGTTCTCTCCGGCGCTCAGAAGTGCGCCGGTGCGGCGAAGGCCGTCACCTCCAAGTTGGCGATCGTCGCCAGCATCGGGGTTGCGGCCCTCATGGGCTGCGGCGGGGCGGACACCCTGACCTTCGACACCACGACCACGGGGTCGGGTGGGGCCGGCGGTGCCAGCGGCACCGGCGGCATGTCCATGACCGGCGGCACGGGCGGGGTGGTCACCCCCCCGGGCTGCGGTGACGGTGCCGTCGTGGGCGAGGAGGCCTGCGATGACAAGAACACGGCGGCCGGTGACGGCTGCTCCGCGGCGTGCCAGATCGAGCACGGCTACGTCTGCAAGGACGAGCCGAGCGTGTGCACCTCGACGTGCGGCGACGGCGTCGTCGCGAGCAACGAGCCCTGCGACGATGGCAACACGGCGGCCGGCGACGGCTGCTCCGACATGTGCCAGATCGAGCTCGGCTGGTCCTGCGACAAGCAGGAGCCCAGCGTCTGCGCGGCCACCTGCGGCGACGGGGTCCTCGACCCCACCGACGAGTGCGACGACGGCGACAACAACAACGGCGACGGCTGCTCCGCGGCGTGCATCGTCGAGCACGGCTACACCTGCGACGGCACTCCGAGCGTGTGCACCTCGACGTGCGGCGACGGTCTCCAGACCGACGCCGAGGCCTGCGACGACGGCAACAACGCGCCCGGCGACGGCTGCTCCGAGACCTGCACGCTCGAGGGCGGCTGGAGCTGCTTCGGTGAGCCCTCCGTCTGCTGCCGGGTGACCTTCTCGGTTACCCTGGCGGTGGGGAATCCCGTGAGCCAGCAGGTTCAGCTTCTCTCGGGGGTGGTGTCCAACAACACCTTCGTTCCGAACGGAGTCCTTGTGGCTCCGGCCACGATGGGCACGGTCGAGGGGGTCCCCGCGAACGGGGCCGTTTCGGCGGTGATCACGGGGACGCAGGGGGTCTGCGCGGCCACCATGTCGCTCGACGTGGGCGGCCTGCCCTCCGGGGTCACCATGATCCCGGGTGGGGAGTACTGCCTCACCCGCTCCGGCGGGTGCGGTGCATTCTCGATGGACGTTTCGGCCCAGGTCGCGGAGGCCGGGCAGTGCCTGGCCTCCGCCAAGACGGCCACCGTCATGGGGGGCAAGTTGACCTGCGACGATGCCGCGGCCGGCAACGGCTTCCACGTCGTGGTGAAGTTCCAGGACAACAAGGCCTGCGGCCAGGCGTCCGCCGTCGCCCCCAAGGCGGAGGAGTGATCGCGCGGCGGCTGCGCAAGTGGCCGCCGCCTCTCTTCAAGTCCCCGTCACCAGACGGGGCCCTGGGACTTTCTGTTCCAGTGAAATTTCCCCCTGAACCAGGGAGCGGCGCCGAACTGGCGCCGCTCCCTGAGCGTTCTTTCTTCTATGAAGCAGATTCCTCTTTTATTTTTTGCCGTAAAATTTTTCCTGCCGGCTTTGTAAGTAGACTGGTGTCGAGAGCCTAACAAAGATTATTTTTTGTATAAATTTTCATTTGTAAATGACAATTACGTATTATCGAAACGTTCTGTCAAATAAGAAATAGTAACAAATACGGGATTTCCTTGTTTTGACTTGCAGAACTCTTTAATATTTTGCGTTGGAGCATTATTTCTTAACTTTTTTCTCTTTATGGAAGGTAAAATCTTTCAGTGGAGCTCTTTGAATCTTAAAAAGAGTCTCTCGCTTTCTTTCATTGCAGCTTTTGCTGTGAGCCTTTTTGCAGTTGCGCCATTAAGTTTGGCGGCAGCAAATGATTACACTGTTACTGGAGGGAATCCTCTCTCTTTGCCCTCTCCTGGAGCGACTTCGGCTACCTTACCAACGGTAACTTTAACGGATGCTGGAGGAGATGATTTTACGAATGATCCCGAAACTCTTCAGGTAAACCTTAACACTGTTTCTTACCCTGGTGTTGTTTTTGATACAACCGTCACGACAGCCACTATTGCCGGAACTTGCGGATATACAACGGGAGGAACTGTTAACTATACCAATAGCGATCAACGAGCAACCTTTACAATTTCAGGGGGAACCAATTGTGCCAATACTGAAACTATTACTATTGCCGGCCTCAAGGTAAAAACTCTTTATGCATCAGCTGCACCTGGGGCAGCACCTCTCGTCAATGTTGATAATGTTACTACCGCCGCAGGAACTCCTGTTGCCACATCGAATAATGTTAATATCATCGTTTCTGCCAATACACTGGCTTCTACCAATGTTCAGCCGAACTCTCTCAATCGTGGTTCTAATGTGAACATTACCGCTACTTTTACTACTACCAATTACATTCCAACCAATGGAATGATTTTAATAGGATTTGGTCCTGGATTTGACGTAACGAATGTTTCGAACGCTACCTGTCCATTAATGGATGGGACTTTTGATGTTACTCAATCCTCACAGGTGGTAACGATTGCTCGAAACGGTGATATTCCTGCTCCTCCTGGTGCATATACTTGTACTTTTACGGGAATTACGAACCCGGTTGTTAACGGTACGACCGGACTTTATAGCATTAAGACTACGTACGATACTACTCCTACCCACATCATGGATTCTGATCCCGCTGTTACCGCCGATATGATTGTTTCTCCAAGTGGTGGGACAAGCGGCGTTAATGGTGGTGGGTCTTATGTATGGACTCCTGACGGTGTTTCTACCGGCAACGCTGTTGTTACTTCTTCTTCAACGTCCGATACTTCAACAACTAATTTAGCGACTCCTCCTGCTGTTGAGCCAACTCCCCCAACTGCTGAAGTTACGGTTGATGAAACACCAGTCGTAGTGGAAGCTCCAGAAGAGGTTATTCCGGCTTCTCCTTTTATTGATATCAAAGGACATTTCTCCGAATCTTTTGTTAATAAGCTTTACTTCTGGAAGGTGGTTCAGGGACGAACGGCTACTATGTACGAACCTGATGCAAAATTGACACGTGCTGAAATGCTCAAGATTGCTTTGTTGCTCTTCAAATATCAGGATGTTCTCGATGAGAAAGCTGTTAATCCGTTTACCGATGAAAAAGGCTGGTGGGATATGTATGCTGCCGCTGGAAAAGAGGCTGGCATTATCAGCGGTTATTCTGATGGAAGCTTTAGACCAAACAGCTTTGTAACACGTGCAGAAGCCGCAAAGATTTTGACGGTTGCTTCCAAGAAAATGAAAAATAAAGATGCCAAGGCAGCTCCATTTACGGATGTTATGCAGGATGCCTGGTATGCTCCTTACGTTAACTTCTTATACGAGAATGGTGTTGTAAGTGGCAAGACGAAAGAGATGTTTGCCCCAAATGACTCTATCACTCGTGGTGAAATGGCAAAGATGGGCGTTAATCTTTATGAGTTAAAGATATAGCTAATGGACATCGAAAAAACGCCCTTTGAAATATTTCAAAGGGCGTTTTTTTATAAGCTGGTGATGGTGAGCATCCCTTGGTAACGTCCAGGAACCGTACCGGCAGGAATGCGAATTCGAAGCATTGGATTGAGGACGAAAATCTGTTCACTTCCATTGTGGGGAATGACATTTACGAGCACCGATTTATCAAACGTATTGAGGAAAGAACGGGAATTCCCGGCTTCGATGTCCGTGTTTTCTTCCTGATTTAGAAGGGTTGGTTCGCCCGGAATTATGGTGAGATACGAGGCAGGGATTGTTTTATTGCCCGATAGCGAAGCAAAATCTGTTGTTCCGACGTAGGTATTCCACGGTGTATTTT
>CAYSYL010000009.1:0-6160 GCA_964435355.1 uncultured Candidatus Peribacteria bacterium
AGAAAAAGAGGGTTTGATTTATAAAAAATACGAACTCGATCATTATGTGAATCCCATACATAGCCCGGGGCAAGATTTTTAAGCTGTTCAAAATAGTCAACGGCTTCTTGATAATGTTCGCTAAAATAAGCGTTTTCAGCAAGGGTTTGATAGACGAGAGCTGAATATGGAGCTTTGATTTGAGCTTTCAATAATGAATCCTTGACACTGTCATATTTACCATTTGCCATCTCTATTCGAGCTTTGGCAATAAAAAAACTCAAAACTTTCATTCGTTATTTCTCCAAAACGCCGTAAGTATTTATTCATATTTTCGTTACTTGCAGAATCTTGCTTTAAAACCTCTGACTGAGCGAGCGCATTAATTGCCATATTAAAGGGGGCAGCACGGTTGTAATTTAAATTAACGGCTTTATCAAAAGCATTTTTCGCAGCTGGCATATCATTTGTTACTGTCGTCATTGCTTCTCTCATGTGCATATCTGAAAGAACTGAAGCCCCTGCATTCCAAAAGAACAAAAACTCCTGCAAAAACTACAGCAAGTGCCGTTCCTCATATAAACAAATTTTTTACTTTTACTCTAAGAATTTTAAGGGGAAAAAATCTTTAGAGCGCTAACGCCCAAAAGGTAAGATGGAAAAGAATTTGTGCTGAAAACATAAAGCTGAATTGAACCGAAATAAAACTCCCCATCAATGCCAAAAGTGCCATATTTGCTTCATCATTTTCTTTTCGTTTTAAAAATTGATAAATCCCAAACAAAAATGTGAAAAAATAAAGTCCGCCTCCCAAAATGCCCTGCTCAATGGTTATATGAAGCAGCTCAAAATGTACGCGATCGGGAATAGTGTATAAGCCTTCTGTCTGAAATAATTCGGGACTCACTTGCTTTTGAAAAGGCCTGGTAATATCCTTCCAAACCCATTCCTGTAATGGTAATTTTTTTTACAAAAGATATTTTTCCCAATACTTCGTTATAAGCGCAAAAAGTAGGGTAAGGCCAATAGCAAAAAAGGTTGCACGATTGACGGTTGTTAAAAGGCCGCCACTAATACACATGAGCATAAATCCATGCTTCCAGCGTTCTTCATTGGTCCAGTTTTTCATTAAGTTCCACCCGGCGGCCAAAAAGGGGAAAAATAAACCACTGACCAAGCAAGGTCGGGTTGCCAATAGTAGCGTAACTCCTGCCTTGAAAAATTTCGTCAACTGACAGGTGTAGAAAATCATAATTCGCAAATTGAAGTAGGGTATGTACCCCCAACGAGTGCCCCAAGCGCTTCAACAACTTTTAAAAACGAAAAAATCCTTCCGGTTTCAACCGGAAGGATTTTTTATACTCATTTATTCAATAATTTGAAAATCAAGACTGTAAGATTGTGAATTCGAGGCTAAGGGAGCGTGAACGATAAATTTATAAGTTCCAGCTTTAAATTGGGAGTTTTGATAACCCCACCAGCGAAGAGTATTCACTCCTTCTCCAAGAGGTTGGGACTCCCATTCCTCGAGTATGCCACCCAACGGATCTACGATGGCGGCAGAATAGTATCTGTTTTGGGCATTTTGTACATTGAAACTTAAAGTAAGGGGAATATTACTGGAAAGTTGATACGGGCTTGGGTTAGCGATGAGATCGCTAATAACGAGCGCTTGAAACCCTGGCCGTGAAACCTGAAAATCATGGGTATACTGTGTTTCCATCGGTGAATTGGTCGCAGTCGTAACGACAAAAGTATAGGTCCCGTTTTCCAATTGAGGAGAAGGAGTCCAAAGAAGAACATTAAGTCCCTCCTCCAATTCAACTCCTCCCCACCCAGCCAGCATCTCATGAGTTGTATCGAGAACAACAGCGTTAAAATGTTCTCCCTGGGTATTTTCTGCTTGAAAACTCAGGGTTACCTGACTCTGATGTGACGGATCATAAGGATCCGGTGACACCTGAAGCTGGCTTATGGTTAACTGAGAATTTGGGTTGGCATGTGCTAAAGAACTCTGACCAAATCCCGCGGCAAAGAAAACCTGCAAAAAGGTAAAAGAAAGAGTCAGAAATGCTACCAAATATTTTGGTAGCACAAAAAAGGAAGTTTTTTTCATATATTTTAAAAGAAAAAATAAGAAAACATTTTTTCCTGCAGGAATGAGGAACACTACCATTTATAAATATTTTAGTAAAGAAAAAACTGAATCGAACAAGAGTAAAAATCATTCATCATTCTTCGATAGGAATTATTTTCCTGTCTTTCGAATCAATTTTCGGGATAGTAATAGTTAATACATTAATTTTACTTTTGCAGGTTGCTTGAGATATATCAACGGATGTTGGCAAAGGAACTTCGCGATAGAACTCGCCATAGGTTCTTTCTCTGCGATAGTATTTTTTCCTTTTTGTTCTTTTTCATCTTCGGGTTTTCCTTGGATGGAAAGCATGCCTCTGTCTACTCAGTGGTGCGAAAATTTTTTTTCGCCAACCTGTCAAAAATAATATACATATTAATTTTCGCGAACAGGACAGATCGCATCCGGATTTGAAACTATCTCCGTCCCATAATGAACGGTCAAATAATATCTTTTTTTTCCCGGATCAAGCGAAATACCCACGCCGATCTCACGAAACTCGCGGTTCATGATGCTCTCATAGTGAGGTTTATAAGACTTGCCTTTTTCATTCATAAAAAAATCGAATGTATGGCGTATTGCTTTCGTAAGATTTTCCGTACAATCATCGGAAGAACAGGCATAGTAATCCCAGCCAATATTTTCCGTAAAAGTGGCTCCGTGAACAGCACGAAATTCAAGCCCTTTTTTCTTAAACCATTCTTTTATCATTCCGTAGTCATAATAAGCCGTTTGTCCAGGTCGTTTGTGATCTATAAAACCTCTCGCTTTGGAATATTCCGACCATTCAGCGGCGGTACGATTTAACTGAACATTATATTTATATGAAGGCAAACCTTGCTCTTTTCGTGCATCGTTATACCACTGAAGCCACGTCGTTGTAACAGTTCCCATATCAATAGTGTCGAAATTTTCTTGAACCGTTTTTTGGCAACGATTCTCTTCAATTTCAGGTGCTTTGGGAGAAGAGCGATCGGTAATTTTTTCCATGAGACGCCATATCATTTCAACTACTTCTCCTCGTGTCACCTCCTGATTGATATAATGAACAGTTTCTGGAATGGCATGAGAATTTGAAAGGTCTGAAAGATAAGAACTATACCAGTATTTCCCCGGTAAGGGATCTTTGGATCCATACATTTCTGATACTATTTTTGCAGCCTCTGCAAACGTAATATACTGCTCAGGTTTAAAACTGCCATCTTCATATCCTTTAACTATTTTCTCCTTCTTGGCATAACAAACATAGGTAAAAAACCAGTCACTCTTCGAAACATCATTAAAACATGGTGTCCCTTCTAATGTAAAATTCTCAGGAACGGAAGAAAATACCATTAATTTAATGAACTCAGCTCTGGTTATGAGGTGATGAGGGCGAAATGATCCGTCTCTATAACCTTTGGTCAGCCCTTTATCAGTAGTGAAAGTAATAGCGTCTAAAAAGGGTGAGTCCTGGCCGACATCCGAATAAGCGTGTACATTCCCTTTCCCAAAAAATAAAGTAAAGAAAATAATGACAATAAAGGAAATGAAAGAGTTTTTCATGGTGTTAATCATTGAAAAAAAGTAGTCCCGAGCCACAGATAACTGATAAGAGTGAAAACAATACAGGATAGCCCCGTTGAAATCATGATGGTGCCGGCCGTTAAACGTTCTCCGAGTTTATATTTTTCAGCAAGAATAAAGCACGTAATGCCGGAAGGAGCGGCTGATAATGCTACTCCCGTGACAAGAGGAATCCCATGAATGCCGCAAACTTTTAACACTATAAAAACAATAAGAGAAGGAACGGTTACTTTTATAAAGGAAGCAATAAGAACATTTTTCCATGGCAAATCTTTAAGACGGATGTCGTAAAGGTAGGCTCCAAGACCCAGTAATGCTGTTGCACTTGCGCCAGCTGCCAAACTGTCGACGAATTCATTAAGAAAATCGGGAAGGGGAGGTAAATGTAAAAATGACCATACTAGTCCTCCAATGACGGCCCATAAAAAAGGAAGTTGCAGCATACTTCTCATAGGGGGATGTTCAAAGTTTTCACTTTTTGATCTATTAAAAAGAAAAATACTGCTTAAAAGCAATACGGTGACGAGGAGAACGGATAAAATAGAGGCATAAGCGGTGCCCTCCTCTCCAAAAGCATGAGTGGCATAAGGAATGCCTAAATAAGCGGTTGACCCGAATGTTATGAGGGTAGGAAAAGTGGCTTCCAAACCAGATTGTTTCTTTCGTATATGGGAAAGAAACAAAGCACTTATTCCCAGAATCCCGAGGTGGACAATGACAATAACGGTAAATACCACCAAATCTTTTAAAGCAAAATGCTGGCTTATATGAGAGTGAACCAGGCTTTGAAAAATAAGCGCCGGCAAAGCGATATAATAGGCATAATTGTTTAAGCCTTCGACGGCTGCTTTGACCCATACATTGATTCGGCGGGCGAACCAGCCAACCCCTATAACTCCGAACGTCGGAAAAATAATAGTAAGAAGTTTTGAAAACATTGAATTAATTATACCTCAAAGAATCAGCCGCTGCACCTCTTTGTTTTCAACCGATAGAATGAGAACATGGAATTTTTTTAACAAATAAACAATCCCATTGAATACCAAAAAGGGAACCCAGGAAAAAAATGTTACAAGAACTCTCAGGAGTAAAAAAAGAAGAGCTCCTAATCCCACCGAAATATATTCCGAATATGAGTCGAGTTTTGCCTCTGTTTCACTCCATATTTTTTCTAATTCTTCCGTGGCTTTCTTAATAATGGCCTGTTGAGTTTCAATAAACCCACCTTTGCTTAATGTTGATTCCATTTGCGATTTCAGGAAACTGATGGTCGACTCTTTATAAGCGGTCGGTACCGCAAAATGGTTTTGTAAAGCAGCATCATGATAGCCCAGGCTCATTGAAACGCTGAGAAAAAGAGTGAAAATCCAGAAAATCAATGACTGTTGTTCTCGAAAAGGATCAAGTGATACGGTAATCTGATTTTCAAGCTTTTTCATGACAAAAAATGAGTAGAGGGCACTCATTCCGAAATAAAAAAGTCCAAGAAAAAGACTAATGATGGAAAAACCTAAAAAAATATTAAAACACAGGGATGGAATAATGAGATATATAAGGAGAACGCGATACGGACGAATTAGCAGAGCTAAAAAAGCCGTCATAACCGTCACAGCAATAATACTCCCTATCGTCAGAAGGAGAGTGATCCATAAAACAGTTCCGCCCAGTAGAAGGGTCGTATTATACTCATATACTTTATGGCAAACATATCCGAAAAAAAGAGTCGAAATTAGGTGTAAACTCAAAAAAATCGACATCCGGGAAAAATTGGATACTGGAGAAACTATTTTATTCATATTCAAAAGTATACCAAAAGAGGTATAATAAAAATATGAAAGGTTTTATTGAATTTGTTCGGAAACAGGGAATCATAGGATTGGCAGTCGGTTTCATCCTCGGTGGAACCATATCAAAGCTCGTTTCTACATTTGTAAACGACATTATTAACCCTCTCGTTGGCATAGTACTCGGTGCAGCCAAGGGCCTTGAAACATTTACACTTATGGTCGGCCCGGCCGAGTTAAAAATCGGCCATTTTATGGTAGAGCTTATTGACTTTGTTATAATTGCCTTGGTAGTCTATACCAGTATTCACATACTCAAATTAGATCGAATCGATAAAAAAGAGGAGAAAAAATGAAACTTGGATTCAAAGATGTAACGAAGATCGTACTATAATATTTCAAAATGGCGCTGACTTATAGCTTAAAGTATCAAAAGCTAAATACTTTTCATCGCGTTGTTCTCGAAAAAGAAGGAGAAGTTGTCATTGACCGTCAATACATTCGTCTCAAGGGAAAAGGAGCACGTGATCAGGGAGAAGCGGTTTATTATGCCGAGATGAAAGAGATTTCTTCACAGGGGAGAGAACTGGTCATAACGACTTATTCAAGAGAAAAATACGTTCTTTCTGACTTTTTCAATGCCCTGGAAGCTTTTTTAAGAGATTTTTGGCGAGTACGTAACGAATACATGGCG